>JAICPS010000007.1 GCA_025929715.1 Anaerolineae bacterium
CAGAATTGACAACAAAAGACCCCGGCCGGAGTGACCGGGGTCTTTACATTATATTAGCAGATACTGCCCCTGTTGGAAAGAGCCTCAGGTTAACAATTCGTTATACCCTGCTCCTCCAGGCTGTATCCCTGCTTAAGGAGAATACCAACGCCGAAGATAATTAGGAGAACGGGCCAGAACAGACCCCAGTTCAGGTCAAACAGGAAAATCATGGCTACGGCGCCGACGATCAAAGCGCCGGTCAACGCGCTGCCGGCTGCGCCCGTCCAGTGCCCGGCCAGTTTGTAGCGCCGCCAGGCCTCGTTCAGTTTCACTAAAGCCGGAATCAAAATAAACAGCGCCCACCAGTTTTCAATCAGGCCCACGTCGAAAAAATTGTTCAAGAGAAACAGCAGGCCAATAGTGATCAGCACCAGCCCTGGAATCCATCCGGAGACCGAACCTCTCCACACCTTTTCCTGTTCTTCATCTTTCAGATCTTTGATTTCCTGAGTCACAATTGCACCTCCACATGGTATCTGACCGCTCAGTCTATTTACTGTACGCAAGATACTTGTGGTATGTTGCACATTAGGAAGTATAGGCGACAGTAGCCGGTCATCTCCGCTCCGGTTCCACCGTGCCATCTTTTGTTCTCGCCGCCTGCTGCAAGATTGACTGCGCGCCGTGGCGGGCGGAGTCGTCTTGTGTGCCCAGCATTGCCGCCAGTTCCGCAACGCGGCCGGGTTCGTCAAGCCTCGACACGACCGTCACCGTGCGCGCGCCGGCGCTTCCTTTGCTCACGTGGAAGTGGCTGTCGCCATATCCGGCGAGCTGTGGCAGGTGCGTGACTACAACCACCTGGTGCTCGCCCTGCGCCGCCAATTCCCAAAGCTTGCGACCGACCACGTCGCCCACGCGGCCGCCAATGCCCTGGTCAATTTCGTCAAAAATGAGCGTCGGCGTCTCGTCAACGCGCGCCAGCGCCGTCTTCAATGCCAGCATCAGCCGTGACGTCTCGCCCCCACTCGCTACACGCGCCATCGGCTTCAATGGCTCTCCGGGATTGGTCGAAATCAAAAACTCCGCGCGGTCCACGCCGGTATTATCGAACGCCAGCCGCGCGTCGCCCACATATGCGCCTCCCCCGTCCGGCTGGTAAGAGAAATCTACCGAAAAGCGCGCGCCGGTCATATTAAGATCAGCCAATTCGCTCTCAACAGCCAGGGCAAGCTGCCCCGCCGCTGCACGTCGCTTCTCCGAAAGCGCCTGCGCCATCTCCCCGATGCGTCGCAGATACTGATCAATCTCGATTACCAGCTCCTCCGAACGTTCCTCGTTGTGCTCGATTTGCTCTAGTTCTCGCCTTGCTCCCTGGCCCCAGGCCAATATTTCTTCAATGGTGTCGCCGTACTTGCGCTTGAGCCCTTGAATCAGGTCCAGCCGCTCTTCGACAAAGCCCAGCCGCTTGGGATTAAACTCCAGTTCCTCCTCGTAGTAGCGCAGATCGGCGGTTAGCTCGTCCAACTCAGACGTCAGCCCTTCCAGCCGCTCTAACCACGATTCCTTAGCGGTGTCTAGGCGCGCCAGCTGGCTCAGCGCCCGCTCGGCCTGGTTCAATAGATCGGTCGCCGAAGGCATCTCGTCGTCCACGCCCACAAGCAGCGCCAGCGCCTCCGCTGTGCTCTCCATTAATTGTTCCACGTTCCCCAGCCGCGCCCGCTCCGCTCGCAGCGCTTCTTCTTCACCCGCCTCGAGACGCGCCGCGTCAATTTCGGACACTTGAAACGCCAACATGTCTATGCGCTGTGCGATATTGCGCGCATCGCGCTTCAATTCTGCCAGCTCTTGTTCGAGTCGCCGCAGCGCACGCACTTCTGCGCCCAGCGCCTTGCGCTCCGCCTGCAAACCGGCGTAAGCGTCTAACAGAGGCAGGTGCGAGCGCGGGCGCAATAACGACAGGTGTTCCCCCTGTCCGTGGATGTCCACCAACCCATCGCCAATCTCACTCATGAAAGCAAGCGTCACGGCGCGCCCGTTGACGCGACAGATGTTGCGCCCATTCAGGCGCACCTCCCGCGCCAGCAGCAGCGTATCGGGATCGCTGCCCTCGACGCCTTCGCTTTCCAGAAGCGCCATGATCGCGTCGCGGTTGTAATCGGGAATCGTGAAGATCCCTTCCACGTAGGCGGTCTCGCTTCCAGCGCGAACGGCGGTCGTATCGGCTCGTCCTCCCAGGATGAGCATCACGGCGTCGAGAATGATCGACTTGCCCGCGCCCGTCTCGCCCGTGAGCACAGTAAACCCGGGGGCGAATTGCATGCGCAGCTCGTCGATGATGGCGAAATCTTTGATGTAGAGTTCAGAGATCATACGGCATGCGGCGGGCGCCTCCTTTGGAGGGCCTCCTATTTCACCTGGTAATAAGCCGCTCCCGTGGCCAGAAAAACGTAAACGATGGGCCACAGCAAGCCAAAGCCCAGCGAGCCAAGCGAGGCGGCGCCAAGAAGCACACCAAGAAGCACGGGCAAGGCTGTTGGCAGCAGACCGCCCAGCGCGACCATCGCCGCCACGACCTCCGGCAGATAGCGTCCGTGTCGGCGGCGGGCGACGCGAAAGGCCAGACGCCCGATGAGCGTACCCGCTGCCGGCCCAATAAAGATGACGAAGAATCCCAGGCGCGGCGCGATGGCTCCCGCAACCAGCGCGAGGATTAGGGTTACCACGCCCGTGACTACATAATCGAGAGCGTTGGCCGAAAAGAAGACATCCTGCGCCTCGCGAATGCACTGCGGGCAGCGGTAACCCACCGGGGTGTGCTGCGCACACCTGGTGCAGATCGGCCGGTTGCAGGTAATACAGCGCAGTCCCGTCTCCCGGTCGGGATGGCGATAGCAGTACATTACCTCCTGCTCGCTCGCCGCGCCGGCGGCCGCCGGCGTGCCGGCTTCAGGTAAGGGCCGGGCAGTCGTTTTCGACGGCGTCGACAGTTCGACCGTCGCCGGCCGGGCAGCGGCCGGCTGCCGGGCTGCCGCTGCGCCTTCGCCGTCTACACGCTGCCGTCGTTGTCCGGCGGTCGCTTCGTTCAGCCACGCACGGGATTGTGAATACGGATCGTCGCCTTCAAAGGCTCGCTCCGAACCGAACTCGCCGTCGGCCGCCGTCGCCGGCTCATCCTCGCCAAGAAGCCGGCGCGCTTCATCATTTTGTGGATCAAGCTGCAGCACGCGGCGCAATGCGCTCTCGCGCTCGTCCATGTCCCCGATCACTTGCGCCAACCCTAGCCAGGCCTCAGCCGTCTGCGGCTCCTCCTCCAAAATTTGTCTGTACAACTGTTCCGCTGCGGCGCGCTTGCCGGCGTCAGCCGTTCTTTGGGCCTGTCGCAGCAGCGCCCGCACGCGTGGACTCTTCGTCGTCATCTATCTATTTACCTCTCCCGTCAAACCCTTAATCAAGACCCTTAGGATGCCAAAAACCCAGGCGTTCCATCAAGCGGTGATAAAAATAACTCGGACTGCCGACGCGCACAAAACAAGTTTGATCCTCGTGCTTACCGACCAGCACGCGGTCATGATTCTGTAGCGGAGTCGTACTGTGGCCGTCGGCCGCCACAGTCGCCTCGTGGTCCATTTCGACTTCGATCGCGACCACCGCCTCCTCGTGTAATATCACGGATCGGTCCAGGCTGAGATGCGGGGCAACGGGAACAACCAGAAAATTCAAGAGTCGCGGCGGTAAAAGCGGACCGCCCGCCGCCATTGCGTAAGCAGTCGATCCCGTAGGCGTCGCCACGATCAGAGCGTCCGCAGTGTACGTCGTCACCAGATTGCCGTCTACATAAAGATGCAGGCGCAACACGCGCGCCTTTGTTCCACGACCTACGACAATATCGTTGAGCGCGACAAATTGTGCAATCTCTTCCTTGTTTCGTTCCAAAGACGCGCGCAGCATGAGCCGCTGTTCCAGCCAATATTTGCCCTCAAGAACGCGCTGCAATCGCGCCTGCCAGTTGTCCGGATGCGCTTCACTAAGGAAACCCACACGACCCATGTTAATGCCAAAAATGGGCACCGCAAATGGCGCCGCCTGGCGGGCGGCGCGCAAGGTCGAGCCATCGCCGCCCAGCACAATCAGCATGGACGTATCCGGCATGCGCTCGCGCAACAGCTTCTCTTGCGCCTCCCCGTCGTAACCACGCGCATTCCACGCCGCGACGCCCTGCGCCTCCAACCACACATGCACTTCTGAAGCAAGGGTCCGAGCTTCGTCTTTCCGCGAATGATATAAAATACCGACGAGATCCATCCTATTGCTTAGTATGCAGCCAGCTGACCAGATTTTCCTGCGCAATCGTGACCTGTTCCCCGCCGTCCATGGGGCGCACGGCGACGACGTGATTGGTCAGTTCATCCTCGCCAAGTATCAGCGCATAGCGCACGCCACGGTTATGGGCCTCGCGCATCTGGCTCTTCATGCTGCGCTTGCCGCGGGCGAACGCTACCCACGTAACAATGCCCGCGTCGCGGAGTTCCATCGCCAGCCTCACAGCCTCTACTTTCGTTCCCCCGCCAAAGTGGGTCACCATCACGTCTGGGCGCACGGCGGGAGTTGCTTCGATGCCCTGTTCTTTCATAGCCAGGATCACGCGATCCAGGCCGCAGCCAAAGCCTACGCCTGGCGTTGGCGGGCCGCCAATCGCTTCCGCCAACCCATCATAACGCCCACCGCCGAAAAGCGCCGCCTGGGCGCCAATCCCCTGCGCCCACACTTCAAACACGGTCTTGACGTAGTAATCAATGCCGCGCACCAGGCGGAAGTTAATCGCATAGGGTACGTCCAGCGCGTCCAGCAGGCCGCGTAACTCGACAAAGTGATCGGCGCAATCGTCACACAGATGATCGGCTATGTGCGGCGCGTCCGCCAGCAACCTATCCATGCCCGGCTCTTTGCTGTCTAACACGCGCAGTGGATTGCGCCGCATTCGCTCGCGGTCGATCTCGGCAAGTTCATCGCGATGCTGATCCAGAAAGGCGCGTAGTTTCTCGACGTATAGCGGTTTGCATTGGCGACAGCCGGTGCTGTTCAACTGGAAGCTGAGCCCGCGAAAGCCCAACTCCCGGCACATGTTCATGGCGACCATCATCACTTCAACGTCCGCCGCAGGATCGGTCTCGCCCAGTATCTCGCAATTGAATTGCGTGTGCTGCCGGTAGCGGCCGGCCTGCGGGCGTTCGCGGCGAAAGATCGGTCCAATGGAATAGAGCTTGACCGGCTGGGTTTCGTTCATCAGACCATTCTCGATATACGCACGAACAACGCCCGCAGTATATTCGGGCCGGAGCGTAATACTGGTGTCGTCGTCTTCCAGGATCGTGTACATCTCTTTTTGGACGAAAAAGTCGGAAGCCGTACCAACGCCGCGCTCAAACAAGTCCGTAAACTCGATGATCGGAACCTCAACTCGTTCAAATCCAAAGCGCGTGGCCATGTCGCGCGATGTTTCGATAACCAGGTCCCAGTAACGGTAATCGGCAGGCAAAATGTCCTGCATTCCGGTTACACGTTGTATCGCTACCAAATAATCCTCCATATTCAAGCAATGCCACGGCGTCCGCGGGCAACGCTCGGGCAGCTTCTAACCGTGACCGCTGTCGGTGCCCATCAATTATATCGACTTGTGACAGTTATGGCAGACCCCCGCAGCCCAGCTTGTATGTGATACTAACGAATGGTTACCCGCAAATCTCCGCTTGCAGGCGCGAGCGCCTGCCCACAGTGAGCCTGGTGCCCGCAGCCTCCGCAACGCCGCCAGTTGTCATGATCGCGATTCACGTTCACAGCCGCGCGGTCCGCTCGCATCTCTTGCAGGATTTCCAGAACGTCGTTTTCCACACGCGGGGTAAATGGCACGGAAAATGCCCGGTCGCGATATTGAATGATGCCATGAGACGGGCGCAACCCATAGGCGGCGTGGACCAGCAGGCAATAGGCGGCAAGCTGCATCACGTGCCCAAAGTACGGTTCAGGCGGAGCGCCGCTCGACTTGACTTCTACGGGAATAATCGCGCCGTCATCTTGCTCGATCAGGTAATCGGGTCTTCCGGTAAGCCGCAGATGCGCGTCATAAAGCGGCTTGCGTTGTCGCATCCAGATTCCCATGTCGCTATAAACGATCTCGCCCTCAGGCAATCCCGCTACCGCCTGCCACTGCCGCGCCTTCAGCAGAATCACCAGCGCCAGAAGCAACAGCGTGACGCCCAGCGCCATCCAACCTGTTTCCATGCCCGGTAATCCCATCTGTTACTGCATCCAGACTGCGACCAACAAATAAGTAAATACGGCGACCGCCAGGAAAACGAGCACATAAGCCAGCCAACGCGCCAACCGGGCGCGCCACACCAGCCCTCCATGGTGCCGGTGATAAGCGCTCCCCGCTGTCAGCGCTTCCGATTCGTGCGCCTCATAACCCGCAACGTGGCTTAACCACCAGGCCCGGCGGCAGAATAAATACTCGGCAATTTCGCTGGCGCGAATCACTCGGTCGCTCATATGTTCTAATTTATACTAAATTGTCGTGAGAAGCAAGAGGATTAGTTAGGGTCGCAGAAGCACCTTGCGCACGCCGGGCCGATCCGCATGCTCTAGCGCCTTCACCGCATCAACCAGCGCATATTCGGCGTCGACCAGCACGTCTACCCTGATCGTGCCCTGTTGCAGCAGCTGCAACGCTTCGTCAAATGGACCGCAACGCGAGCCCACCAGCGTAATCTCGCTCACTACCAGCTTCGTCAGGTCCAAGTTCGCCTTGCCATGGAACGTACTTTTCATCACCAGCGTCCCTAGAGGGCGCACGAGCCGTAGCGAATGAGCCAAACCCGCGTCGTTGCCGGTCGCTTCCACGACGAGGTCGAAGCTGTCGTCGGGATAAGACGCTACAAGAGCGGTCGCCAGTTCTAGATTACGCGCCAGGGCGAGCGACGTTTCGCTGCGCCCCAACACCGTTACGGTCGCGCCACTTTGCCGAAGAACTTGAGCGATAAGCATTCCCATGCGCCCCGGCCCGACCACACCTACGCGCGCACCTGCAGGAACCGGCACCTGCTCCAGAATGCGCACCGACGCCGCCAGCGGCTCGGTAAAGACCGCCTCTTCGTCAGGCACATCGTCGGGCACCTGTTGCAGATTACTCACAGGTAGGGCCAGATACTCGGCGAAGGCGCCGTCTCGATCCTTGATTCCCAGGACCGTCCGTTGCTCGCAATGCTCTGGGCCGCGCGCCACGCATACGGCGCACTCCCTACACCCAATATTAATGCCGCCTACCACGCGCCGGCCGACCAAGGTCTTGTCGTCCGCCTCTTCCACCACGCCGACAAATTCGTGTCCCAAAATGCCCTCAAATCCGGCGTAACCTTTTACGATTTCCAGGTCCGTCGCGCAAACTCCCGCAAGCAAAACCCGCACCAATACCTCGTTCACCCCTGGCGACGGGCAGGGCGCGTCATCTGTAACTTCAATTCGACCGTTCTTAAGAACGACAGCTCTCATAGTTATGTCTTCAGTCCCCGGTCTCCGACCGAACTGAGTTCGGACCTTCTCCAATCTCCATTAATTCATCCAATACCCGCACTTCCTCCAAAATCGCCTCCGGCGCCTCCCCGGCCGGCCAGGCCACTTCCATCATACCCTGCGAGCCGCGAACGAGCAGGACATTTTCAAGCTCACCCGCCGTGAACGCTGTCAGACCGGGCTGTAAGGCGCCGCCGTCGAGCAGTGCAGTGGTAATGCTCATCACCTGCGTGCTACTGAGCGTTGTCGTGACCGTCTCACCAGCACCATTTGTGATGCGCGTCGCGCCATCGAGGGAGAGGGCCAGGCGCGCCCCATCTTCGCGCCGGTAATCCAGCACCGCTTCCAGCGCAACCTCGGTTGGCGGCCGGGGCAGCCCGTGGCCGGCCAGCGTCTCCTGCAAGAGGGCATCCAGCTGCAGATAAAGCGGCTGCAACGATTGTGGCAGCGAAAAAGCGGGACAGGCGACCCGTATGGTCTGGCCATCGTCGCCTTCTGCTTCTCCCGGCGCCGGCGCCGCCGCCTCTGGCGTGGGCGCCGAATTTAAATAGAGGGTCTCTAACGGCGTCGAAACGCAGTTTACAACGTATTGCGCCGCAAGCTCGTCTCCATCCAGCGAATCGACCAGGGCAGGCAGCTCCGGTGCTGCGCTGCCGACCGCGATCGGCGCCTCTACATTTCCGTCCGTTGCCAGCCAGCGATAAAGCAGCCCCTCATCGGTTAACGCCAGCGTATGCGCTACATCGTATGCCGTTGCGCTGCGTCGCAGGCCGACGGTGGTCGCGGGCGGAAAATGGGGACCCAGCAGCGCGGCCGTAAAATTTTCCACGCTCGCCAGCAGCACCGGATCCTGCAGCCAGCCCTCACTTTCGGCATTCTCCAGCGGCATGGCATACGAAAATGCCACGCACGTGTCGCAGCCTTCCGGCAGAGGCTCCAGCTCAAGTGAGGGTAAAATGCTTTGTAATTCGAGCAGCACTCCGCCCTGATTCTGGCGAATGGCAGCCAGGCCCCGCGTCTCGTCGACCACGGTGATCTGCCCGTTCACGTTTCCTTCCAGCCGGCGATCCAGTTGCAGGGCAGGGATCCCGTAGCGCAGTTCTACGACCGGCTGATCAAAATCGACCGTTCCCTGCGGCGACGGTTCGGGTGGAGGCGTGCGCGTTGCGGTGGCTGCCGCGGGGGCGCTTCTGGTGATTGTCGGGAGTAATGTCGGTAGAATAAACGGCGTTGCGGTGGCTCCTGCGCCCTCGGAACCGAAAGCGGTTTGCTGGCGGGATTCTACCGGTTGCAGCGCACTTCCGCCGTCGCGCGTGCATGCGGCCAGGGCGCTGGCGGCGAACATGAGCGCCAGCGCGAAATATAGATCACGCACAATCCGCCGCCTGGGCATCATGCTACCTCCGCCGCCCGCTTTTCCCACGTAACTAAAAGCGGCACCGCATTGCAGAGCGAGCTATACGTGCCGCTGAGCAAGCCGATGAATAACACGGCGATGAAGTGGCGGATCGAGGCGCCGCCAAAAAGCAAAATGGCGGACAGGACAAACATGGCGTTTAGCTGGGTTGCTAGCGAGCGGTGTATCGTCTCCAGGACTGAGCGATTTACCAGCATCTCGTAATCTTCTAACGGGTAGCGCCGCGTGTTTTCGCGAATGCGGTCAAAAACCACAATTGTGTCCTGGAGCGAAAAACCTGCCACGGTTAATGCCGCTGTCAGAAATAAAGCGTCTACCTCCCAGCCAAGGAGCAAGCCGGTGACGGCGATGAAACCAAAGATGATCAGGATGTCGTGCAGCATGGCGATAACGGCCGACGCTCCGTAACGGAAGGGATGAGGCATCTGACGGAAGACGAACATGATATAGAATAGTACGATAATCGCCGAAACGAGCACGGCTACAAACGCCGCTCGCGTCACCTCCGCCGCAATCGACGCGCTAACGCTTTCCACGCGTGTAGCGCCAGGTACCAGCGGCGCCACGCGCTCGGAAAGCGCCGCCTGAACGTCATTGGTCTCCTCTGGCGTCAGCGACTCCGAACGGATCTGCCATGCATTCTCCAGATTCTCGCCCGCCAGTGAAGTGACCGAGGGATTCGCTACGCCAAAGTCATTAAACACCTCGCGAATCTCGTTCTCGTTGACCGCTTCCATAAACTGCACCTCAAATCGCGTGCCGCTCTGGAAATCAACGCCGATCAAGAATGGTAAGCCCGTCCGAACGGTCGAGATGATCATCGCGACCAGGCCCACTCCGATGATAGTTGCCGAAACAAGAAAATAAATGCGTCGTCGTTGGACGAAATTAAACATTAATCACACAGAGGTGCCCGGCACCTCTGAAGTGCCGGGCACCTGACAATTAGCGGTACTCAAGCGCCCAGAAGCCAGCGGCGCGAGCTGAGCCACTCGGCAGCCCGGCCAATGACCAGTCCCACGAAGGTTCGGGTGACGATCACAGCCGTAAACATGCTGATCAAGACGCCGATCGCCAACGTGATGGCAAACCCCTGCACTGTGCTGGCGCCAAAGTTGCGCCCGAAGCCCCACAGCACGGCGCAGATGACCAGCGTGGCGATGTTTGAGTCGCGGATGGAGGTCCAGGCGCGATCGAATCCGGCTACGATGGCGTTCCGCAGCCCGCTACCTCGTCGCAGCTCCTCTTTCATCCGTTCAAATACCAGAATGTTGGCGTCGACGGCCATGCCCGTCGATAGCAAGAAGCCCGTGATCGCCGGTAGAGTGATCGTGACCCCTAGCCACTTAAAAACGGCGAAATTAAACAATGCGTAGATAAGTAGCGCAAAATCGGCGAGAAATCCCGGCAGCCGATAATAGATGAGCATAAAAAGCAGCACGATGCCCACGCCAATCGCGCCGGCGCGGATGCTAGACTCTATCGAAAGCTGTCCCAGCGTGGCGCCTATCTCGCGCGTGCTTTCAATGCGTAGGGGCACCGGCAGCCGGTCGAATCGCAGTTGCAAGGCCAGGTTCTGCGCCTCTTCCAACGTGAAATTTCCGGTTATCGTACCCTGATCGCTGATAGCCGCCTCGATGCGCGGACTGGAAATGACTCGTTTGTCGAGCACAATCGTCAGAAAGCGGCCCACGTTTTGGGTGGTGTGCGCCCCCAGCGTCTCGCCGCCTTCGGGCGTCATTTCGAACGACACGAAGGTGCGCCCAAATTGGTCCGTCTGGGCCGAGGCGTTGCTCAAATCCGCGCCCGTCAATACGGTCTCGAACTCCGGCGCCGGCTGTTCCACATCTTCCTCTTCGCAAGGCGACGGCCGGCCCTCGTTGAGGCTGGTGCGAACGCAGGTTCCTTCGGGTAGCGGCGAAGCGCCCGTATCCACGAATTCCAGTAACGCCGTCTCGCGGATGACGTCGATGGCCTGTTCAGCGTCGCCAATCCCCGGTAGCTCCACCAGAATACGACGCTCACCTTCCACCTGCACCAGCGGCTCCGCTACCCCGAGCCCGTTCACGCGCTGGCTGATAATCTGCCGCGCCGCCGTCAGATCGTTGCGGTCCACCGGCTCTTCCGCCGGCACGTCGGCTTCCAGTAACACTTGTAGCCCACCCTGCAGATCCAGGCCGGGTTGTATCGGATAATCAGGGTTTAGGGCGACCCAAACCGCCGCCGCGACGATGACGGCGATGACGGCGAGCCAGATCCAATCTCTGCGTTGATTTGTTTCCAAGGAGTGATGAACTTCCTTCGCCTGTACTTTTCCACAAGGACGCGAGTCTCTGCTTGCAAAACGATGTAACTATAGCGCTAGATTGCGGAGTTAGCCATTATCCGGCCTGGTACGCGCGAACACCAATGTGTCACGGAGTTGGCCGGTTAGATGGTGGCGGTCTTCATTGCAAAGGGTCGCCTCATGCACAAAGCCCGCGCGGCGCGCCACTGCTGCACTGCGTTCGTTGAGCGCGTCACATCGAATCTCCACCCGCCTCGCTCCCAGCTCCTCGAAGGCAAAATCGGCGATGCCCACGACCGCCTCGCTGATATACCCCTTGCCGGCGTAAGAGGTGCGCACCCAGTAACCGATCTCAAAACGCGGCACGTCCCAGTTCATGCGGTGCAGCCCGCTACAGCCGACTAGCGTCTCGGTTCCCTTCAAGAAAAGCAGCAGCCATAGATCCTCACGCAGCAGGTATTTGGCGCGCCCTTCGCGCACCCGCACTTCATACTGCTCCACGTCAGGCGGATCGCCCATCGCCCACGGCATCCACGGACGCAATTCCGCCAGCGACTCCACCACCGCCGCGTGTACCTCGGCGCCGTCCCCCGCGCGCGGCGCGCGAATAATCAGTCGCTCTGTCTCTATTTTTTCCGGAAAATCTCGCAATATCGGGTTCATTTAGCCTTGCATACCTGCTGTTTGTAGCGGGCCCTTCAGCGCCGGAAGGGCCCTAAAGTGCCTACTACGAACGCGGCTCTATGACCCAGTCTCGATCAGTATGACCGGACGACCGCCAATGGCAAAGTCAGACGAATCGCTCGGTAGCGTCGGTGTATTTTGATAGGTAGCGCCCGGTAGCACAATCTCGTAGACGCCATTTTGAGGCGCGATCGCCTGCGTACTGCCATCCGGATAGACCAGCGTGGCCTGTCCCGCGATAGCCGGCAGCCGCGCCAGCTCGTCGTTAGCCACGCGCGACCACATGCCCACAATGCGCTGTCCTGTCGAAGGCCGGTAGAAGGCAATCCACTCCTGCGGTCCCGTCACCGGATTGCCGTCGTCGTCGCCCGGGCGCTGGCGCCACAGAGGCACGACGTCACGCAGGTGCGTCGTAAGAACGCGGAAGGCGGCGTAATTCGGTCGCGGGGATTCAGGCGTGGGATGCTGTCTGAAACAGGCGGCGTCCGTGGGATTGGAAAACAGCCCGTTGGCGTCGCCGGCGCAAGGAAAGTCGGGATTCGTCACCAGGCGCCCATCGGCGGTGCAAAGCTCGCCGTTATGGGGCGGAAAATCGGTGCCCACCGGTTGATTGCCACAACCGTCGTACAACTGGAAATGGAAAATGGCGTCGGCTCCGGCAAAGGTCGCGTAAAAGGCGCTCTGGATGACGAAATCTGCCTGCTGGCTTCTTGTCGCGCTGAATGGGCTGTTCGGATCCCATACCGGGCCTGGATAATCATTCCACGCGCGAACGCCGCTTTCGTTCAGCCAGATCGGTTTCTCCAGGTTGTGAGCCTCCATCGTATTGCCGGCGTTAAAGACGTACTGCCACGAGCGCCACGAGTATGAATAGTTGTGCGTGGCAAGAATGTCGTGGAAATAGGCATGCGCATCGGCCAGTGGATCGCCGTCATAGATGTTGAGAACGTCGGCGTAATAAGTGGGCCGAGCGAAATTGGCCAGCCCGCCAAACAAGATCTGAGACTGTGAATCGGCCTGTTTCGCCGCGAGATAGCCGACTTTGAGCAACCGCGCGTAATCCGCAAGGGTTCCATCCCAGAAACTGGTTAGATCAGGCTCATTCCACATCTCCCAATGGCGCACGCCCATGCCTGTCGGCCAGTTGTGCTGCTGGGCGAGCACGCCGCCCGGCTTATAGCGATTTACGGCGAGGTACACAAAGCGCGCCCAGCGATTGCCGGGGTTGATGTTCTTACCAGCCCCCGGCACGTCTGTTCCATCGTCGAATATTGGCTCGTATAGCCCTTGCGGCGTGGCCCGTTCGGGGGCGTAGAGCGACAAATTCCCTTCCGGCCGTATTTCGGGTGATTGCGGAGCCGGCAGCGGTACGCCAGTTTGATAATAGGAGGGCGTACCCAGCAATATTGCGTTGACTTGTAGGCCGCGTGCCAGGTCGGCGAGCACCGTGGCGTCCTGCGTGCTCCAGTTAAAGGTATTCTGCGACGATTCCACAATCGGCCAATAGATCGGCCAGCGATTGATTGTAGCGCCGGTGGATAACGCGTTCTGGTATTGCTGAGCATCGGCCGCGGCTTCGGCCGAACTCATGAACACCACCCCATAGGCGGGACCAGAGCCCGCAGGCAACTGATCGGCATACGGCTTATAGATGAGCGGTAGCCAGAACTCATCTCCTGCAGATTGCAATGGGTCCACCGCCCTGTCGTCGACAAATATTCCGGTCCCAGCGGTCTTTCGCATTTCTTCACCGGAGCCCTGGCGCGCAGCCAGGAAAATCAGCAGAATCACCCCACCCAGATAAAGCACGGAAAGCCCCCCCGGCCTGACGCGCCTTCTCAGCATTTCCTTTACCTCCCGCTTGATGAGTAGTCAAGCACGTTTCACGCCGCCCATTTTAGCGGCTATGGAGGAAAAAAAACAAGGAAATGGGTATTGAGGGATTTCGAGCCGAGGTACAGTCGCCCGACGCACTCACTTCTTAGGCTATGATTCTTTGCAGGCTACTCAGTGCACCCAGGATCAAATTCAGACCCTCGGCAATTCGGTCCACGTCAAAGCCTAGTACCTCTCGTTGAAAGCGGAACGTGGGTGGCGCCAGCGGCGCCAGCAGCGCCTCTGCCATATAGGCCGAATCGAAATCAGCAGGCAGCTCGCCCGCGCGAACGGCGCTGCGCAGCAAACCGTACGCGGTCATATACTGCCAAAAGTGTGGGCGCTGTATTTCGCGCTCATTTAATGCCTGCGTATCCTGCTGCACTTCGAAAAGGAGCGGCATGTGCACTTCGGTAAAGGCGACCAGCGCCTCCAGGAATTCCGCTAACTGCTCGAGACAGGGAATGCCGCTTTCGGACTGACTGCGCATCAGCTCCAGTCGCTGGTCCTGGAACTCACGCAACTGCGTATCCATTAAGATCAGACACAGCTCGCCTTTGTTGGCGAAGTTACGATAGAGGGTACCTTTGCCCACGCCGGCCTCTTCGGCAATCTCGGCCATGTTAACGGCCGAAACACCATGCTCGGCAAAGAGCGCCTCGGCCACCATTAAAATACGCGCGCGGTTAGCAGCGGCGTCCCGGCGCTCGGGAGCCGTGCTGTAGCTCTGCACTCCGTGCAGTAGTGGAATTGGATCGCCAATCATATTTTGCATGTTCTGCCCTTGCGTTAAGCGCTTGCTGTTTTCTGCCTGAACTTTCGTACAGTCTATTATATCACGACTTGACAAACGGACGCGAGTCCGCTACAATTCTAGCAAATAACCGGACTCAAGTCCATTTATGTCGGATAAGTGCCACAAACGTAAAGGAGTTAGAAGCAAAATGAGTTGGAAAATAGACCTGGCCCACTCGCACATCCAGTTCTCTGTGCGTCACATGATGATCAGCACCGTGCGCGGTGAATTTGAGGAGTTTCAAGGCGACATCGATTTCAACCAGGAAAATCCTGAAAGAAGCAGCGCCTACGTTAAGATCGACGCAAGCAGCATCAATACGCGCGAAGACAGTCGCGACAACCACCTGCGCTCGCCCGATTTTTTGAACGCAGAGGAATATCCGTATATCATCTTTGAGAGTAAGCAGGTTGAACAGGTCGGCGAAGAAAGCGGCCGCATCACCGGCGATTTGACCATTCGCGGCGTTACCAACGAAGTCGTTCTGGACGTGCGGTTCCACGGTCTGGCAAAGAGCCCCTGGGGCACAACCAGCGCCGGCTTTTCCGCCTCCACCACCCTACAGCGTAAAGATTGGGGCCTGAACTGGAACCAGGCTCTGGAAACCGGCGGTGTGTTGGTCGGCGATAAGATGAAGATCGACATTGAAGTAGAACTGATCGAGCAGGTGGAAGAAGTCGAACACGGCGAAACCGTCGCCGCCGACTAAGTAAGGCGTACCTTTATTGAAAGTATCTATTCGGGAGGTGGACCCTGGCCCGTAGCGTTCGGCTCGGGTCCGCCTCCGGACCGATTCCTTACAATCTATGACAAATTTCGCCGATAGTATCATCAGCGGACTTGAGGTTAAAGGCGACCTTGCCTTTTTCCCGGCCGCGACGTTCCCCACCATTAATCCGGTCCATTGGCTCACGTCGCATTTTGCAGTCGGCGGTTTCAGTCCGCTGCGGCGGTTAAGCGGCATGTTAACTGCACACATGACACAGATCGCCCCGCACAATGGCTTTACCTGGCATCCCCACCGCGCGCTCGAAATCTATACTTACGTTGTCGATGGCACGCTTTATCACGAAGATACCACTGGCGGGCGCGGCAATATCGGCGCCGGTGAAGTCCAGCGCATGTTTTCCGGCGACTTTATTCAGCACCAGGAGCTAAATCGCGGCGATGAATTTGCGCGCGTCATCCAGATCTGGTTCGCCGCCGATCTCAAGTATCGCGGCCTGCCGGCGCACTACGAGCAAGTGAGCCTTGGCGCCATGCCCACGCGCACGGTTGGTGACGCCCGCGTCCGCGAAATCATCGGCCCCAGCGGAGCAACCGACGCGCACGTCAACGCCCGCCTCACGAACACCGTGGTCGAGCCCGGCGGCTCCACAACCGCCGAAGCGCCGCAACCGGGCCAGGATCTATTCCTCTACGTGGTGGACGGCGACGGCGCCATTGACCTCGATGGAAGTGAGCAGCGCCTCGGACTGTATGATGTGCTTCTCGCGCGGCCGTGGGCCACGCTGCCCTCGTTACGAGCGGGAGCCAGCCGCCTTAACTTTCTCTCGTTCTTTCTGCCTACCTTCTGGCCTGCGTGACTCGGAGACCCTTCACTCCGCAGACGCCCCATGCCGCATGGGTCCCATTCAGGATGGCGGTTCGCTGAGCAACATGAACCACCAGGACCACGTAAACCTGCTGCGTAATGGCATACCCGATCGCGGTGGCGTGTGGGCCGACTTTGGCTCCGGTTCAGGCGCCTTTACCCTGGCGCTGGCAGAACTACTTGGCCCGTCTGCAACCATCCATTCTCTCGATCGCGATCAGTCGGCACTCGCGCGCCAGAAGCTGGACATGCGGGCCCACTTTCCGGAAGTTAGCGTCAACTATCAAACCGGTGACTATACGCAAAGACTGCTGCTGCCGCCCCTGGACGGGCTGGTCATTGCCAACGCGCTCCATTTCCAGAAATACAAAGAATCTGTGATAGAATTGCTACGTACTTATCTGCGTCCTGGCGGCCGTCTTATCATCGTCGAATACGACACGGACAGCGGCAACCGCTGGGTTCCATTCCCAATCTCTTACACCCGTTGGCAGAAGCTGGCGACGCGTTGTGGCCTTTTGGATACCACGTTGTTGCACAAGCGGCCCAGCCGCTTTCTCGGCAGCATCTACGCCGCAGCCAGCATTAACCCTTAAACGGCCGTCCGTTATCCTACCCTGACGGTCTGGTAAAAGGAGCAATTTACTTTACCCATGACGACCCCGATTCACGAAAACCAGGATGTAGCCACCGCTGGGCGCGACTTGCGACAAGCTACAGCGGCCATGATCATGATTCATGGCCGAGGCGCGACGGCGGAAAGCATCCTTACACTCAGCAGCGAGTTTGATGCTCCCGGCCTGGCTTACCTGGCTCCACAGGCTGCCAACAACACCTGGTATCCCTACAGCTTTCTTTCGCCGTTATCCCAAAACGAGCCGTTTCTAAGTTCGGCGCTGGCCACACTCGACGCCCTGGTCACCCACGCCGGCGCTGCCGGCATCCCACCGGAGAAAATGGTGCTGCTGGGTTTTTCACAAGGGGCATGCCTTGCGAGCGAGTACGTCGCCCGCCATCCTGCACGGTACGGCGGCCTTGTGGCGTTCAGCGGCGGCCTCATCGGCCCGGCGGGTACACCACGAAACTACCAGGGCTCCCTGGAGGGCCTTCCCGTCTTCCTCGGCTGCAGCGACGTGGATCCCCACATTCCGGCGGAGCGCGTGCAAGAGACAGAACAGGTGCTACAGAAAATGGGCGCCGCTGTTACGATGCGGCTCTATCCAGGAATGGGCCATACCGTAAACCAGGATGAGATCGATTTTGTGCAGCAGTTGTTAGGCCAAATGTTGGCTGAGTCTCCGCAATAAAGGGAAAACCTATCGCGGAGAGCGCCGAGAACGCTATGACGGGGAGCCTTAGAGAGGAAAAAGTGACGGAAATTGCGAACGAAACACAAATAGGGGTCGTGTCCCTTAACGTCAGCGACCTGCAGCGGGCTGTCGCCTTTTACCAGGACCACCTTGGATTCCAGGTACTTCGCCGGCAAGACGGCGAGGCCAGTCTGGGCGCAGGCCGGCGCGAATTGCTGCGGCTGAAGGAACAACCAGGCGCGCGCCGCGTGCGGCGCGCCAGTGGCCTCTACCATTTTGCCATTCTGGTGCCCAATCGCCGCGAACTGGCGCGCATCCTGCGCCATTTCGCCGAAAGTGATACAGTCCTTGGCGGCTTCTCCGACCATCTCGTCAGCGAGGCCCTCTACCTTTCTGATCCTGATGGCAACGGAATTGAAGTCTATCGTGACAGGCCGCGCTCGGAGTGGCCCTATCGCGACGGCAAACTGATGATGGCCACCGATCCCCTTGACCTGCAGGATATTCTATCCGAACTGTCGCCTGAAGATACGTCATGGGCCGGTCTGCACGAGGACACGATCATCGGCCACATCCACCTGCACGTCTCCAACATCGGCCGCGAAGAACAGTTCTACCGCGACGTTTTGGGCTTCGAGCTGATGGCCCGTTATCCGCCATCGGCCAGTTTCCTCGGCGCCGGGGGCTACCATCACCACATCGGCATCAACACCTGGGCCGGCGAGGGAGTTCCTGCCCCGCCTCCAGATGCGGTGGGCTTACGCTGGTACACGATTGATCTGCCTTCCCAAGAGGCTCGTGAAGCTGCTGTGCAGCGCTTGGTAGACGTCGGAATTGCCGTCGAACCCCATGAGCAGGGCCTCTTCCTGCGTGACACGGCGGCTAATGGCATCGTGCTGCACGTCGCCGAATAAAACTGAGCAAAGGGAGGAAGCATGGGCGTCTCACCCTTTTTGGCAGAGATTGGTAAAGAGTTCCGGTGGGCGCGGTTGCTTCCTAGCCTGACGATGGGCCTGATCATTGGCCTCGTCGAACTAATGCTCGCCATCTCCTTTGCAGCGCTCATTTTCAACGGGCCCCTGTCCCCATTTCTTCCCAACGGCATCGGCTTTGCCCTGGTGGGAGCCATTATCACCGGCACGGCCGTCGCATTGCTCACTTCAGCGCCCGGCGCCATTGGCGGCAACCAGGACGCACCCGCGGCGATCATCGCCGTCGCTTCCGTTGCCATCGCCGGCGCGATGCCGCCCGCCGCGGGCGAGCGGGAGCTTTACGTCACCGTCGTCGTAACTATCGGGATAGCTACGGCGCTCACCGGCCTTTTTTTCTACGGTCTTGCTCACTATGGTCTGGGCAACCTCGTGCGTTTTCTGCCATATCCGGTTGTCGGCGGCTTTCTCGCCGGAACTGGCTGGCTGCTCGTGATGGGAGCAATCAGCGTGATGGTCGACGTCACTCCCTCCCTCGACCAGTTGCCGCTGCTGCTGCAACCGGAGCAGCTCATGCGCTGGCTGCCCGGTGTTCTGCTGGCAGTCGTGTTTGTCTTGATCTTGAAGCGCATCGACCACGTTCTGGCGGTGCCGGCTATCGTAATGGGCGCTGTCGCAATTTTCTATGCCGTCGCTGCGCTTGGTGGACAGTCGGTGGCGGCGCTATCGGCAAACGGCTGGCTGCTCGGTCCTTTTCCTGACGAAAATCTGTGGCAGCCATTGGCAATGGCTGACCTGGCTTTGGTGCACTGGCCGGCCGTTTTGGGCCAGGCCGTCAACATCGGCACGGTGATGCTGATGAGCACCGTCGCTCTCCTGCTAAACGCCAGCGGTCTGGAGCTGGCACGCGGAATGGATGTGTCTCTCAATCGCGAGTTGCGCGCGGCAGGCATCGGAAACCTGTTGGGCGGTGGAGTTGGTGGCCTGGTTGGCTTCCAACAGCTCAGTCTATCCGTGATGAACGAAAATGTCGGCAGCGGCAGCCGGCTTGCGGGCTTATTTGCCGGCGCGCTTGGCGCCCTGGTACTGCTGGCCGGCGCCTCGACGCTCTCCATGTTCCCCAAGGTTGTTCTCGGCGGTCTCCTCTTTTTCCTCGGACTATCATTTCTGCTTGAGTGGCTGGTCGAGACCTGGTCTACACTGCCACGAATGGATTATGCAGTGATACTACTCATCGTGGTCGTTACAGCGGCTATCGGGTTCATGGAGGCCGTGGGCGTCGGCTTGTTGGTGGCGGTTATTCTTTTTGTCATCAAGTACAGCCGCACAGAAGTCATTCGAGACGAACTAACGTGCCGGCAATTACAAAGCCGCGTCACGCGCAGCCCTGGAGCGCGACGTATTATCGAGGCGGCCGGCGACCATCTATCCATCCTGCGCCTGCAGGGATTTGTCTTCTTTGGCACGGCCGCTCAGTTGGTTACACGCGTTCGCCGGCGAATGGAAGACCCCAATCAGCCGGCGCTCCGTTTTCTACTCCTCGACTTTCGCCACGTCACCGGCAGCGATTCCACCGCGCTGTTGTATTTCGCGAAAATGGCCCAGCTTGCGGAGAGACACCACATAACATTGGTGCTGACGGAGCCTTCGCCGGCTATGCAGCGCCAACTGGACGCTGGCATCGCGAAAAATGACACGATCCGCGTGTTTCCCGACCTCGATCGCGGCCTCGAATGGTGTGAGGAGCAGCTACTGGCGACCACTGTCCGGCCGGGGCGCGTGCAGGATGGGTTGCAGCACGAGATCGGGCGCACCCTCGCCAGCGAAGAAACGGCGGCGAGTCTACTGGCCTATTTCGAGCGACAGGAATTGGAGAAGGGACACACCCTGATGCGGCAGGGCGACGCGCCGGATGCCCTTTACTTCGTCGAGTCGGGGCAGATGACGGCGTATCTGGAACAGGATGGCGGTAAAGTCGTCCGCCTGCAAACGATGCGCGGTTGGAACGTGCTGGGCGAAATAGGCTTTTTCCTCGACAACGAGCGGACCGCGACCGTGGTCACCGATGCGCCTGCTGTCGTCTATCACCTCTCGCGCGAGGCTTTAGCAATGATGTGCGACAAAGATCCGGAAGCCGCGACCGCCCTGCACCAGGTGATCGTCCGTTTGCTTGCCGCGCGCGTCGTGCACCTGGTCGGCGCCGTGGACGCGCTGAGGCGCTAGCCTTCAGGGCAAAATTAAATGTAAGTCGCCAAACTCGTGCCATAAGTAGTGCTCACATAGGGCTTCGCGATACGCGATTTGCAGATGCTCTCTACCCGCGAGCGCCTGTAACAGCGCCAGGTGGCTGGCCTCTGCTTCGTGCCAGCCGGTCAACAGGCCGTCTACCGCCCGAATTCCTCGCTCAGGAGTGACCACCAGGCCCGTCCAGCCTTCCCCGCCATGCACCCGGCCGCTTTCATCCGTCACGGTCTCCAGAGCGCGCACGACGGTGGTGCCTACGGCGATGACACGCCCCCCTGCTGCCCGCGCCTCGTTGATGACCCGCGCGGTCGTCGCCGGCACGTGATAATATTCCTCGTAGGGTTCCTCTCCCGCCTCCTGGCTGGCTACACCTGTGTGTAAGACGAGCGGCGTCACCAGCACACCACGCGCAACGAGCTGGGTGATAATCTCTGTTGTAAAAGCGCGGCCCGCGGACGGCATCTCGGCGCTGCCCGGATCCGTGGCATAGACGGTCTGGTAGTAAGATATGGGCCACTCTTCCGTTACGTAGCCATAGCGAATTGGCCGCCCATGCCGCCTCAGATAATCGTCCAGCGGCAGCGGCAGGCACACGCTTGCCATCCATAACCGGAAACGCTCGCCGTAAGGCGCTTTCAGAATTGCATAGCCTCCCGCAGGTAATGCCAGTCGTTCGCCTACGACTCCGCCAAAAAACGCCCCGGGCGCCTTTGCCGGACCTAATGCGACCGGCTCAGGCTGGCGAAGCTCAACCAGCCACAGCCCTACCGGCAACTGAGTGGAAAGGTGAAGGACGATATTACTGCCGTCCGCTCGCCTTGCGGGTAGAGCCGCAGGCCGCGTACCGCTCGTGTTAATCACTACGACGTCCCCTTCGCGCAAGAAAGAGACCACATCGTGAAAGCGCGTGTGGGCGATCCGGTTGTCGCTGCGGTAAGTCACCATCAGCCGGACTTCATCGCGCGCCAGTCCTCGAGCCTCCGGTGGCTCGGACGCTTCCAACGCGGCCGGAAGATCAAAAGCATATGCCGGCGCCACCATTGCGGGTTGCTGCAAAAGCTGTGTGGACATTCGGATCACACCGCTGCGGATACCAGTTCGCGCGCCTGATAACGTCCCGAAGGGAAATCTCCCTCCAGCAACGCCAGTAGACCTGGCACGCTGCTCTGAGGCAGCGGACGGTCGCTGATGTCCTCGCCTGGAAAGGCGTCCTGCTGCATTTGCGTGCGCATGTCGCCGGGGTCAACCGCATAAATGCGCCAGGAATCGTTTTCTTCGGCCAGGATTGCCGTCAATTGCTCCAGCGCTGCCTTACTTGCGCCGTAGCCGCCCCAGCCAGGGTAGGCCTCCACCCCAGCGTCGCTGGTGATATTAAGGATGCGGGCATCAGGTTTAAGCGCGTAACGCACCGCCTGTATGACGCCCAGGGGAGCGATTGTATTAGTCCGTAGAACCTCGGCGAGCGTATCCAACGGGTAATTCAGCAGTTCGGGCTGCGGGCTGGGACCAAGGATGCCTGCATTATTGATGACGGCGTCCAGTCCGCCTGCGGCGCGCGCCGCAACGCCCAGGGCGCGCCGGTGTGCAGCGTCGGCCACGTCTCCCGCCAGCGCCGTCACGCGCGTGTGTGGCGACAGCTCCTCGGCGACAAGCTGTAAATCGTCCTTGCCGCGCGCATCGATAATCAACTGCCAGCCTCGCGCAGCCAGCGCCTCCGCCAAAGCCCGCCCCAGCCCGCGAGAAGCGCCGGTAATTAGGGCCGTTCGAGTCTTGTCATTCATGTTGAGCACCTCGTTTCTCCGCCAGTCCTCTACTTTATGCTGAAGCTTATTGTACGAATCGCGATCGCATCGTGGATCGCCCCAGAGGTCAGACTTTTGCCCGCAATTAGGACAGTCGCGCGGCCTGTCCATTGGTCCAGGCCGGACCTTTGGTCAGGTGTATGCTTTTATTGGTACACTGGGAAAATAGTGGCTACACTAATCCACCATGCAGGCAATATTAGTCACGCGCGACGGTGACGAGCGAGAAATTCTGAACTTTATTCTACGCCATGCGGGCGTTGCCGTTGCCACCACGCAGGAGCTGCACCGCGTTGCTGCAAATTGGCTGGAACGACCGGCCGACATCATCGTGGTTTCAATTGGCGACAGCTGCGGGCTTGTAGAGTCAATCGAGGCGGTACGTGGGGTTACGCAGGTGCCGTTGCTGATAATGACCGAGCCGATAGAAGAAAAGCATCTCTGCAGCCTGTTGCAGGCCGGGGCCGATCTGGTCTTGCCGCGCCCTGTCGCGCCCCGCGTGTTGGCGCAGTACACACGCACCCTTCTGCGGCGCGCCGGTGCCGTCCCACCTTTCGCGATTCCACGACTGGACCTGGAAGAAATTCAGCTCGATCCGGCCACGCGCACATTGACGGTTGCCGCGCAGGAACCCCAGCGGCTTACACAACTGGAGTTTCGGTTACTTTATGTCCTGATGATCAACCGTGACCACGTCGTACCGATGGACATCATCGTAGAGCGTGTCTGGGGCTATACCGGCGAAGGGAATCGTGACCTGGTACGTGGGCTGATCAGTCGTGTGCGGCGCAAGGTGGAGCCCAACCCTGACACCCCGCGCTTTATTCACACAATCCCGGGTACCGGATACCGTTTCTCACTCGAGCCACCACTTGCGTGAAGGAGCGTTCTTCGCGCCACGTGCCTTTTTACGTAACTGATACTCGCGCTGCCAATTTCACACGCTTTTTACACACGCTTTATATCGTATTTGAACAGCATCCGCCTAGACTTCGCGCTAGGCGCTAGTGGCGCTTAGAAAAACGTCTAGGAGAACGTGATGATGTCAAATAGCATTAAAGTTATCGGTGTGTGCCCTGATTGCAATTCGGAAATACGCTTCCGCAAAGCTCCCCACCTGGGCCAGCTCGTCACCTGTCACAACTGCCAGACGAGCCTCGAGATCGTGCGTCGCGATCCATTGGAGCTCGACTGGGCCTTCGACGATCCCTTTGACGAAGACGAGGAAGAGTACGACGACTTCGACGAATGGGAAGACGATGACGATGAAGATTACGATGAAGATGATTTTGAAGATTGGGATGACGAAGAGGACTTCTAGAGTTTAAAGAGAATATCCCCTGTCGGTGACAGACAGGGGACACTTTAGCGGCGACGTAAAAAGGCGGGGATATCCAGGTTGCCGGGAGAAAATTTCGGCTGAACCGCCTCCTCCTGTGCGACCTCTTGCGATTCTCGTTCGGGCTTCGGCATGGGCGCCGCTGCGGACGCCGCGCGGTTGGGCGGGCTGCTTGTGGCAGGCGGTTGTCCGTAGCGCTCCTGCAACATCTGGCGCCGCGAGGGCGTTGCCCGCTCGAAACCGGTAGCAATTACCGTAATCCGAATCTGATCGCGCATGCTTTCGTCGATCACCGCGCCAAAAATCATGTTGGCCTCAGGATGCGCCGTTTCGCGAATAATCGCCGCCGCCAGATTTACCTCGTAAAGGCTCATTTGCGGCCCACCCGTGACGTTGAAAAGAATGCCCTGAGCCCCGTCGATGGTCACGTCCAGCAGGCGGGAGCTGATCGCCTGTTCCGCCGCAATGCGCGCGCGGTCATCACCCTCACCGGTTCCCACTGCCATAAGCGCCGCGCCGCCCTCGGACATGATTGTGCGCACATCCGCGAAGTCCAGGTTAACCAGTCCAGGCACCGTGATAAGTTCGCTAATGCCCTGAATGCCCTGGCGCAACACGTCGTCCGCCATACGGAACGACTCGGTCAGCGACACACGTTTGTCGGTCAGCTCTAGCAGGCGATCGTTGGGAATTACGATCAGCGTATCGACGTGCTCGTTGAGCCGCTCCAGGCCCTCGTCGGCAACCCTGGCTCGCTGGCTGCCCTCAAACATGAATGGCCTGGTCACCACGCCGATGGTCAACGCGCCCTGTTCGCTCGCAACTTTTGCCACCGCAGGCGCGGCGCCGGTGCCCGTTCCGCCACCCATGCCCGCGGTTACAAACACCATATCCGAGCCCCTGAGCACCTGGTGAAGCTCCTCAATCGATTCAGCCGCCGCCTTTTCGCCCTGCTCCGGGTTGCCTCCGGCGCCCAGGCCGCGCGTCGATTTTTCGCCAATGTGCACCCGCGTGGGCGCCTCTGACAGCAGAAGCGCCTGTGAATCCGTATTAATCGCAATAAAATCGACGCCGACAACTCCGGCCTCGATCATGCGGTTCACCGCGTTGCTGCCTCCGCCACCCACGCCAACGACGCGGATGCGCGCAAAATTCTCTAGCTCAGGTGCTCGTTGCATGTTTTCCCTCTCCTAAGTTACGTCACTGGCTTCTCAATCAGTGGCTCCAACTGAGGTGCAAGGCACTTTGGAAGTGTCTGGCACCTGATTACAGCAAGGTAGCCTTATTGCCCGGTCGGGGATCATAACGGCTGGCAAACTGTTCCAGCGTCCCCTTTTCTACGAGCCACTTATTTCCAAATTTAATTGCGGGCAACTTCCCCTGGCGGATCAGGCGTCGAACCGACTCGGGGTGAATATTTAGCCGGTCGCTAACTTCGTCGACTCCGGCATAGTTTTCTAATAAATCTTCCTTAGACATTTCAGCGCCAAATATGCGGGATATTACAACAATTAACCTGGTGGAAAAATACAATAAAACAAAAGATATGTCAAGGGCTTAACACCAGCTTACCCATCACATCGCCATCGCGCAGGCGCCGCAATGCTTTTACTCCCTGCCGCAGCGGATAAACCGTGTCGATAACCGGTTGCAGCCTGTCGCTAAAAACCAGGCCCATTACGCGTTCAAAGTCTCGCCGGGTACCCATCGTGCTGCCGACAATCGAAAGATGTTTACCGAACATAAAACGGTTATCAAACTGAAACTGCGGTCCGCTGCTGTTTCCCACCGTGAGCAGGCGTCCACCTTTACGCAGCGCGCGCAGCGAGTCATGGAAGGTCGCGGCGCCCACGTTGTCGACGACGACATCCACGCCCTTCTTATTCGTCCTGAGGTAGACCGCCTTACTCCAATTCTCTTCATGGCGATTGATGAGTACGTCAGCGCCCAGAGACCGCGCCCGTTCCAGCTTTTCATCGCTAGAGCCAACCACGTAGATCAACCGGGCGCCAGCCAGGCGCGCAATCTGGATTGCCGCCGTATTCACGCCGCCGCCTGCACCCACAATCAGCACGTCCTCCCCTGCTCGCAGCCCGCCAGCCTCGATCAAGGAATGCCAGGCTGTGACGAAGACGAGAGACGCTGCTGCGGCGGTCTCAAAGGAGACTGCTTGCGGCAGCGGCAGCAGGTTCGCCGCTGGAACCGCGACATATTCTGCGAAAAATCCGGCAATTTGCTCCCCCAATACGACAAAGCGCTGGCAGCGGTTTTCCTGGCCTGTGCGACAGTAATCGCATTCCCCGCACGACACTGTTGGATTGACCGCGACCCGGTCGCCAGCAGAAACGTCTTCTACCTCCTCACCCACGTCGGCGACGATGCCCGCGCCGTCGCTGCCAATGATGTGAGGAAATTGCACTCGCAGCGCGGGCCAGCCTTCGATTACCCACAGATCAAGCCCATTCAGCGCCGCGGCTTTGACCTGCACGACGACCTCGCCCGGCCCGGCCTTTGGGACGGGCGCTTCGCCGAAATATACATTATCGACATCGCCATGTTCGTCTAGAAGCAGTGCTTTCATACGCTTCCGTTCACTGCTTGCAACAGTATCTTACCGGCTACAAAGTCGGGGGCGTTCACGACCCACCGCCGGCAATCGGTTCTGGCGCCGGTTCGAGCCCGGCTATTTCCAGGCAATAGGGCCAGGGGTCCTCGCCCCGTTGCAGCGCTGCCAGCGCCGGGCTACCGGCGTAGTAGCCGTGATAGCGCTGCGGCACCAGGCTGGCAATGTGCGCCATGATCAGATGCGTAAAGGCTTCCAATTCCCGGCCCTTCGCCCGGTGGCCGAGTTCCGGCAGCATAAAGGGCTTGCCGATATTTACCTCGAAATGCGTGCGTCGTAAACGTTTCACGTTCTCCCCAAATACGTCCGTATTGACTAATCCAATGGGTAAAATGGGAACGCGTGCGCGGCTGGCGAGATAGGCCGCGCCATCCTTAGCCACCAGCATATGTCCAACCCTGCTGCGTGTTCCCTCTGGCGCCAACCCAAAGATCGAACCTCTCTTTAGACCCTCCATTGCTTCACGCAAGGCCCGGCGGTCAACCTCGCCGCGATTGATGTAAATCGCACCGACCGTTTTCATCACTGGTCCAAACAGCAGGTGGTGCTCCCACTTTTCTGCGGCAAAAAAGCGCAGGCGCATTGGTGGCAGCGCCAAAAACACAAGCGGTGGATCGGCCTTGCTCATATGGTTGACGACGAGGATGTAAGGTCCCGATTCGGGGATATTCTCACGGCCATTCACTCTCAGGTTGCCCACCACGAAAAGCACAAGGCGCAACAGCATACGCAACAGAAAAACGACAAACATTCAAAGACCTCGGCGGAATAGCTATTGTTTCAGGCCATATGCGGTGACGGCGACATCCACAGTGGGCCCGCCTGGCGGTGCGCCGCCTAGCGCGTACGGTGCGCTCTCTCCCGGCCGCAGTGGGCCATCGAGCACCTGCTGAGCGTATCCGGTTACCTGGTCCTGCGAGCCATAGAAGGTGGCGATTACAGTGAGCGCAGTAGCAGTTTCCTGTCCCACGTTCTCAACACTGCCCGCGACGCTGGCCTGACCGTCTTCAATGTTAACTTCGGAAGTGGGCGCCGCCAAATCAAGGTAAAACGACCCCTGTTCTAGCAGGCTGTCGCCGCCGATCACGGCGACCACGGGTTGTACCTGCTCCAGCGGCGGCTCGCGGAGCAGCGTGGCAAATGGCGCACGTTCGCCGGAACGCACCACGCCCGCTGGGACCCATGCCGGCACGGCTAATAACGGGCTGCCATCAGGACCCATCAGGTCGATCTGCACCTGGATACCGCTGACTGGGTAATCGCCGTTGTTTACCACCTCGCCCAAGAGCCACATGCTGCCCACCGGCGTGCGAACGACTTGAATCGATTGCACCTCTATTTGCAAAGGTACGGTGGTAGCCGCCGCGCCACTGAATACCGGCGTCGCCGGTGGCGGTAGCACCAGAGACTGTCCAATCTGCAACAGTTCGGGCACGACGCCGGGATTGAGTTCTTCGATCTGCTCCACCGTGGTCAGATTATCGATGGCTATCCCCAACAGCGTGTCGCCCTCCACCACGCGATACTGGATTGGCGTCGGCGTTGCCGTCGCCGTCGCAGTGGACAACGGGGTGGGCGTGGTCTGAATGATAACCACCGTGGGTGGCGCGCGGGTGACCAGCGTCACACCGATTTCAGGAGTCGCCGTTCGCGTCGATATGGGCGTTGCCAATCTGGCCTGCTCCCCCACGTCCGAACGACAGCCGGACACTATCACCAGCAGAGCTATCAGGATAAAGTTACGTATCATCAAGGGCGCACAGTATAGCAGAAACACCCTTAACTGACGCCTTCCGCCTCCGTTACTCCTCGTCCCGCGCTTCCTTTGCGATTTTCGACGGCCGGATATCAGCGCACAGCCGGCTGATCTGGTCGCCATAATTCGGTATGTCGAGCGGTTCCAGGCGTATTACACGGCGGTCGAAGAAAAACTCCGCCAGCCGTTGTTTGCTGCGGTCGTCCTTGTGGTATAGCTCCCAGGCGGCTTCCACCCCCATACAGGCCACGTAGTACAGATCCGTGAGCCGCTCCATCAACGGGCGAAAAGGCACGCTTGCCGAGAGCGGGTCCATCTGCAACAGCGCCGCCAACTGCTCCTGCATC
>JAICPS010000332.1 GCA_025929715.1 Anaerolineae bacterium
AGAGGCGGTGGTGGAACAGATCGCCGCGGGAGGCGGGCAGGCGCTGGCGTTACAGGCGGATGTGGGCCAGTTTGCCGCAGCTGAGGAGTTAGTGACAGGCGCCCGAGAAAAGTTTGGGCGCGTGGACATTCTGGTCAATAATGCGGGTACGACGCGCGACACGTTGCTGATGATGATGAAAGAAGACGATTGGGACGTAGTAGTCGACACCAACCTCAAAAGCTTATTTAACTGCTGCAAGGCGGTGCTGCGGCCGATGATGCGCCAGAAGAGCGGCGGGCGCATCATTAATATTTCGTCCGTAGTGGGGCTCGCGGGGCAGGGCGGGCAGACCAACTACGCGGCCTCTAAAGCCGGTATCATCGGCTTCACCAAAGCGCTGGCCAAAGAAATGGGGCCGCGCCAGATAACCGTCAACGCCGTCGCGCCGGGCTACTTCCCTACGGCGCTGACGGCCAATCTGTCAGACGATCTGATGGCCAAAGCCCTCGACTACATCCCCCTCGGACGCCTGGGCGCAGTCGAAGAAGTTGCTCACCTCGTCACCTTCCTCGCCTCCGACCGCGCGGCGTATATTACGGGTGAGGTGATTCGGGTGGATGGCGGGATGGCAATGTGACGAAGTGAGATTGGAGATTAGTAATTAAGTGAATCTCTAATCTGCAGTCTCTTAATCCCAAATCAATACGAGAGTCACTATGAACGAACCATCTAAAAGCATCGGCCGCATCGAAATAGCTCCGGAGGTTTTACTAACCATCGTCCGTAAGGTGGTTTTGGATATGAAGGGCGTGCGGGAAATGGCTTCGATTCCCGCGGACGTGGCTAATTTTCTGCGCCGTTCGCCGCGCCATGGCGGCGTGGTTCTGCACTATAAGGAAAACCGGCTGACGTTTGACATCTATCTGAACATGGATCCCAACGTTAACCTGCGCGAAACGAGCCGGGCCGTGCAGGTGGCAGTCGTGGAAGCAATTGATAAAATGGTAGGTATACCCGTGGACGCCGTAAACGTTCACGTGGAAGATGTCGTTTACAAACAGGGACAAACGGCCTGACAGACGCATGAAAACGAGACGTCGTGCTCGGCGCGTAACCTTGGAGACCTTATACGAATATGATCTCGCCAATCATCCGGCGTTCGAAGTGTTCGCGCGCCGTCTCGCCGACCACCCTCTGGAGACCGCCGGCATCGAGTTTGCCCGTGGCTTGATCGAAGGCATCCTGCGCTATCAGAAAAGGATGGACGAGCTGATCGCCCGCTATGCTCCTGAATGGCCGCTGGATCAGATGGCGGTCATCGATCGCAATATTCTGCGCATGGCCATTTACGAGTTCCTGGTAGACCAGGAGACGCCCGTAAAGGTTGCCATCAACGAAGCGGTCGAGCTGGCCAAAATCTATGGTTCCGACAGCGCTCCGCGCTTCGTCAACGGCGTGCTCGGCACGCTGGCCGACCGAGCGTCTGAGCTGAGAGAAGAAGTGCTTTTGGAAACGCCAGATACGGCGCAGGAAAAAACAGCGGCGCAGGAACAGCCCGCGACCTAGGCGTCGTGTATGGACAGCTTCTTTGGTATCGGTTTTCCGGAACTAGTCTTTATCCTGGTGCTGGCCGGTCTCGTGATGGGACCGCACCGCATCCGCCAGGTGGCCCGCACGCTGGGCCGGCTGATCGGACAGATGCAGTCAGTGTCCCGCCAGTTTACGCGGCAGTTGAACGCGGAGCTGGACGCGCTGGACTCACCCGAGTTCAAAGGCGCGATGGAAGATATGAAGGCGCTGCGGGAGGAAGTGGACGAGCTGCGACGACAGGTGCGCTCCATGCCCCAGGAGCTGGCCCGCGAAGGGCGCGGCGAAGTGCGCAAAGCCATAGACGAAGGTAAACGCGCCTTCAAGCCCATTTCGAGTAACGCGCCCCGGAACGCGTCACGCTATACCCCCCAACCTGAAACCGAAGCTGATGGAGCGCCGGCGTCGAGCCCGCAGGAGTCTCTGCCCACCCCCATCCAGGTCGCAGACGATCCAGAATGACCGCCGAGCAGACAGGCTCTGACGCGGGCCAGACCATCCTCGAACACCTCAACGAGCTGCGCAAGCGGCTGACGTGGGCCGTGTTGGGCCTGGTTGCCGGCACTGCCATCAGCTTCTTCTTTGCCGAACCGCTCCTGCTATTTCTTATCGCGCCCTATGGCGAGTTGGTACAGGCCATCAGCCCTACAGAACCACTCGAGACGTTTTTCAAGGTGGCGCTGGTCTCTGGCGCGATCCTGGCCATGCCGGTCATCCTGTTCCAGATCTGGCTCTTCGTGGCGCCCGCCCTGGAGAAGAGCGAGCGACGCTTTGTCTACGTATTTGTGCCTGCGGCGTTCACCATGTTTCTGTTGGGTATCGCCTTCTCCTGGTTCGTTCTGCTGCCGGCGGCGATTAACTTCCTGGCCGGTTTCATGCCTGACATTTTCCTGACGGAATGGACCGCGCGCGAATATATTGGCTTCACGACGACGTTTCTGTTCTGGATCGGCGTCTGCTTCGAAATGCCCCTGGTGGTCTATCTCATCGCGCGCGCCGGCATGGTCGAGGCGCGGACGCTGCGTGAACAGTGGCGTGTGGCGCTGGTGGCGATCGCCATCCTCGCCGCGGCAGTCACCCCTTCGGTAGATCCCGTGACAATGATGCTGACCATGGCTCCCCTCCTTGTCCTCTACGGCCTCAGCATCCTGCTTGCCAGGCTTGGGCAAAGGCAGTTCGAGCGTTCGATGGCTTTTGATTGAGCAGTGGCGCATGCTTCCAGCTTGCAAGTCCCTTTTTTTATGCTAACATATGAATATACGCTCATATATTCACTTGAGAGGTAACCATGACGGTGGCATCCGGCGCAGAACACCTCGTCCGAAAAATCGATCTCGATCCTCGCACCGCGGCTCAGCTGGCCGAGCTGTTTAGCATGCTAGGCGACGTCAGCCGGCTTCGTATTATTGCCGCCTTGAATGGGGGCGAGGCGAACGTGACAGAGCTAGCGCAGGCCATCGATCTGAGCCATTCCGCCGTTTCGCACCATTTGCGCACGCTGCGCCAGATGCGCCTGGTACGCGCACGCAAGGAAGGCCGCTATGTCTACTACGCCCTGGACGACGAGCATGTCGAGGATCTCTTCCGTCGCGGTGTGGAGCACGTGAAGCACGGCTGATTATGAATGAAGAAACGTTGAAACTGGATATTCCCCTGCTCCTGCCGGACGTCGAAGACGCCCGCGATCAGTGCATCCGGCGTTTGCAACAAAACGTGCAGCACCATAAAGGCGTCCTGCACTCCCATGTGACGGCCAACGGCGGGCCGCCCCAGCTATGCATCCACTTCGATCCCGAACGCACGTCGTTCAGCGCCGTGCGACGCGCAGCGCAGCGGGCAGGAGCCGACTTTCGCGAACGATATCGCCACGAACGTATTCCCTTTGCCGGGCTGGAGGTCGCCGACGCCGCGAAGGGCGTGGAGGAGGAGCTGGAAGCGCTGCCGGGTATGTTACACGCCCGCGTTAACTACGCCGCCGGGCTGGCCTTCGTGGCTTATGACACGGAACAGTTGGGCCGTGAGACGATTGAACGGCGTCTGTTGAGCGCCGGCGTGCGCGCCGTTACACCGGCCCCGGTAGAAGAGGCGCCAGAGCCTCGTGTGGTCCAGGAACAGCGCGGCCCTGCCTTCATGCCGCGTTGGATGCGCGACAGCCGGACGCTCGTGCTCATCGGGCTGGGGGCCGTGTTCTTTTTGGCCGGCTGGCTGGGCAGCATCACGGAGACCCTGCCGGCGAACGTGGCCCTCGTCTTTTTCTTGCTCACCTACCTCGCCGCCGGGCTCGACGTGGCGCGGCATGCCATTCCCGGCCTGTTGAAAGGGCGCTTCGACACCGACGTGCTGATGCTGGCGGCGGCGTTGGGCGCGGCGCTCATCGGCGAGTGGACGGAGGGCGCGTTCTTGCTGCTGCTATTTGGCCTGGGCCATGCCGGGGAGCATTACGTCCTGGATCGCGCGCGCAACGCGGTGAACGCGCTGGGCGAGCTGATGCCAAGCGCAGCCCGCGTGCGGCGCGGTGGGGAATTCCAGGAGATACCCGTGGAGAAGGTGCGGTTGGGGGACGTGGTGCTGGTGCGGCCCGGCGACCGGCTGCCGGTGGACGGCGAAGTCGTGCGCGGTGAAAGCGCCGTGGACCAGAGCGCGATTACCGGCGAAAGCGTGCCCGTGGATAAGGCAGCGGGCGACGAGGTGTTCGCCGGCACCATTAATCGCGAGAACGCCCTGGAGATACGCACCACGCGGCTGAGCGGCGACAATACGCTAAACCGGGTCATGATCCTGGTGGCCGAGGCGCAGGAGCAGACCAGCCACACGCAACAGGTCACACAGCGCTTCACGGCCATATTTGTGCCCGCCGTGCTGGGGCTGACGCTGCTGGTGATGGTCGTGCCGCCGCTGTTGGGCTGGATGCCCTTCCGCGAAAGCTTCTACCGCGCCATGCTGCTGCTGGTGGCGGCCTCGCCCTGCGCGCTGGCGGTGGGTACGCCGGCGGCGGTGTTGGCGGGCATCGCCCAGGCCGCCCGGCGCGGCGTGCTGATCAAAGGCGGCGCGCACCTCGAAAACCTGGGCGCGCTGCGTGTGATGGCCTTCGACAAGACGGGCACTTTGACCACGGGCCACTTCACCGTCACCGACGTCGTGCCCCTGGACGGAACCGGCGCGGAGGGGCTGTTGCGGGTTGCCGCCGCCGTCGAACAGCAGTCCAACCACCCTCTGGCGCTCGCCGTGGTGCGCGCGGCGCGGGAGAAGGAGCTGGCTCTGCCCGCCGCAGCGGGCCTGCAAAACGTGCCTGGCAGCGGCGTGCGCAGCGAGGTGGAAGGCCGCGAAGTGCTGGTCGGCTCCCTGAAGCTGTTTGCCGGCCGTGATGCCGGCAATGGCAGCCGGGCGCCGCTTGAGACGCTGGCAGAGACAGTGGCGAGCCTGGAGGGTGAAGGCAAGACGACGATGGTGGTGCGCCACGGCGACGACTACCTGGGTGTGCTGGCCCTGGCCGACACACCCCGGCCCGGCGTGCGCGACACGTTGCAGAAGTTACTGGAACTCGGCGTGCAGAAGCTGGTGATGCTCACCGGAGATAATGAGGCGGTGGCCCGCGAAGTCGCCCGCGAAGTGGGCGTCATCGACGTGCGCGCGGGACTGCTGCCAGAGGAAAAGCTGGAAGCGATCCGAGCGTTGCAGCGAGAACACGGCGCCATCGCCATGGCCGGCGATGGCGTGAACGACGCCCCCGCTCTGGCCACGGCGGCCGTAGGCATCGCCATGGGTGGCGCAGGAACGGCCGTGGCGCTGGAGTCGGCCGACGTGGCACTGATGGGCGACGACCTGGGCCAATTACCCTTCGCCGTGGGACTCAGCCGCGCCAGCCGGCGCATCATCCGCCAGAACATC
>JAICPS010000646.1 GCA_025929715.1 Anaerolineae bacterium
GAAGGGCGTTTGCCGGTGATAGTAGAGATAGTCCTGACTGGATAGGAAAAGACGGCCTCCTTGTTCCAGGTAGCTCGTGAGCGAGTCGATCTCGTCAGGCGTCAGCGGCGCGTACCAATCGTATCCTGTGTACCATAGCACGGTCTCGTATGCCGCCAGACGCTCGTCACTTGGACTGCCGCGCGCGTTCGTATCCCAGATATCGTAGGACAGCTTCAGTTCTTCAAGCGCCGCGCGATAGGCGCCGGTCTCGTCGTACCAACGATAGTCCGCTACCAGTAAAGTCGGCGCGGGAGTCTTAGCCACGATTGAAGCGCCGGCAACCGCGCCATAATCTGCAAGGGCGGTTAGCTCAATTGCCTGCCGGGCCTCGCCTGGAAGTTGCGTTGGGACGTGCAGGGTGAGCGTGATTGGCTGTTGCTGGCATGGTCCCAGCCGCACCGAGGTCTGCGAAATTTCGGTCGGCCACTGGCTATCATATTGCAATTGGATTGTTGTGGTCTGTACCTCGCTGAGGTTCTGCAGCGTAAAGGTGAAACTAACGACGTCTCCGGGAAGCAATACCTCGTTCGTCTGGCGTGGATCCAGCGCCAGCGCCCGCGAGACAGGCGGCGCTGCAAAATGGTCCAGCGCGCGCTCCATCAGCTCGGCGCGGACGCTTGCCGGGCCGACGCCTTCTAACCCAAAGCCCAGGAAGAGGATGCGGTGCGGCTGGCACCAACCGGCCTGCATTGCAGCGCTGGCGCCTTCGCTATCCCCATCATACGTCAGCAATGGCCGCGTCAACGCCCCCGATTCGGCTGCGACACGGGCCGGATCGATCTGGTTCGCGGCGCTATCGTCTGTATTCAATGCAAAATTCACGCCGGCAAAGGCCATCCCGGTCGAGCCGGTCAACGTAAAAGGTGCAGTTGCTGAAGACAGATAGCGCGCCTGCAGATATTGCGTCCACCAACTGTGCGCCGTCGGGCTCACCCCATCACGGCGAGCGACGTTTTGCCCGCTGATCAACAGGTTCCCACCTGACGCAAGAAACGCTGCCAATGCCTCTCCGCCGCCAATCCAGCCCGGAGCATCCTGCGGCGCCGTCCAGATGACGACGTCGTAATTGCCGAGCGTTTCAGCCGCGGGCGTATCGCTTGGCGAGTAAACCGGCCACTCGTCATAGGCATACCCGGCCCCATCAAGTGCGTTCCGATAGTACGAGACGTGAGAATCGTAGTACCAGCGACCGCTGTCAACCAACAATATCGTTTGAGCCGGCTCCAGGTCGAAATCGTGAACAAAGGGACCGTCCACCTCAAGCGTCTCCGTTAGGACTCCCAACCGGTGCCCGGTATGCCGCGCATACAGGGTATAGGTAGCGCCGCTGGGAAGGGCCAGGGTGTAATTTCCCTGTTCGTCCGTCGTGGCGCTGACCGGAGCCTGAGCTACCGTAATCACAGCTTCCGCGAGCGGTTCGTCGCTGGAAGCATCGCGGACGCGCCCTGAAAGAGTGGTGTGTGGCAGGCGCGTGAGCTGCAAGTTCTGGTTGGCGGCGCCGCCGGCAAGCACCTCGACCGCGAGAGACTCGCTCGCCGCGTAGCCAAATGCTGCCGCCTGCAAAACGTACTCGCCAGGACGCAGCCAGGCGCTATAGGCGCCCTGATCGTCGGTCGCAAATGTCAGTGAAGCGCCATTAGACGTCGTTGCTGTTAACGTCGCGCCGGGCAGAGGGTTAACGCCATCGGTGACCTGGCCCTGGACGCTGCCCACCGTTAATTGGCTGGCGACCGCAGCATACACGTCGAGTCGTCCCCAACCGCGGTGGATGTCTGGTGGACCAGGTGCGGTAACGTGCGCCGTTTCCGTGAGAACCCGCGTGACGGCTTGAACTTCGAGGTTAGGGTTGGCCGACAGAATCAACGCTGCCGCGCCTGAGACGTGCGGCGCGGCCATAGAAGTGCCGTTGTAATAACCATACGTTCCCCCAGGAAGGGTAGAGAAGATGCGCGCGCCGGGCGCGGCAAGCTCCGGTTTATGGCGAGTCGTTAACGGCGATGGCCCTCGCGCAGAAAACCAGGTCACCTCGTCGCGGTAATCGACGGCGGCGACTGCGATTGTCCCTGCGTAGGATGCTGGGGCGCCGATGGTGCCGGGATTTGGACCGTTGTTTCCGGCGGCAAAAACTGTAACGATTCCGGCCTGATGCAGGGCGTGAAGGTCGCCGGTAAATACGCCGCTCTGACCGCTGCCGCTCCAGGAACCGTTAACGATGTCCGGCGCCAGGTCAGGCCTGCCTGCGGGGGCCAGAAGCCACTGGAATGCAATATGCAGGTCGCCCGTGGAGGCAAAGCCGCCGCTATCAAAGGCGCGCACCGCAATCCACTCAGCGTCAGGAGCGACGCCGGTGCCAGAGTGACCCACGGCGCTCCCTGCAACGTGGGTACCGTGTCCATTGGGATCAATCGGCTCCACAGACGCCGGCCCTTGATCTATCACGTCAAACCAATGGCCCTCATGCTGCACTGAACCGTCATCTTGGAGGCCGCGATAGTTGTCGCGCA
>JAICPS010000757.1 GCA_025929715.1 Anaerolineae bacterium
CAAGCCTTCCGTCGTGACGCGGACCAGGGTGTTCGCGCCGGCGCCCGTCAGCAGGAAGAGACCGGGCTTAAGCTGGCGCGCCGGCATCACCGTGTTGTCGGGAGCACCGCCGCGCCCGCCGCGGCCCTGAGGTGCCTGTGCGAGTGCCGTTATAGCCGCCAGGCACATCACCAAAAGCACAGCAGCGATTCCGATAAGTTTGTTCAAACGAGCCATAATGCCTCCCTTGTAGGCGCGGTCTATGACCGCGCATTTTTTGACGGCGCCCACTGCAGATTGTGGGCCAGATTATAGCCTTGACAGCTAATGACGCCGCCTATAGTTTCGCAGCCATGAGACCTATCATGCGACGAGCGCTTGCGGTCATCCTGTTTTCACTGATGGTCTGTGCCGGTGCCGCACAGGTTCGCGCGCCGCGTCCGCCGGCAGATCGCCCGCCCACGCCCAGGCTGGAAGACGGAACACCAAACCTCGGCAGCATTGTTCCCAATAAGGGCTATTGGGCGCCGACACAATATCAGGACTACACCGCGATTCTCGTCGAGCCGAAGGAAATCCCGTACCAGCCCTGGGCAGCCGCTCTCGCGGCCGAACGAAAAGCCTCCGGATCGCTTTACGATCCCAACGGACTCTGTTTGCCACCAAGTGGTCCTCGTCTGATGACCACGCCTTATCCGATGGAGATCCTGCAGCTGCCAAAGCAAAAGCGCATCGTCATGATCTACGAGGGCGGCGCCCACATCTGGCGCAACATCTATATGGATGGGCGACCCCATCCTCCGGCTGCAACACTAACTCCGACGTGGCTCGGTCACTCTGTGGGCCACTGGGAAGGCGACACGCTGGTTATCGATGTGGTGGGCTTCAACGAGGGAAGCTGGATCGATATGGGTGGCAAACCCCACACCAACAAGCTTCATATCATCGAGCGTTTCACGCGGACGGATCTTTACACGCTGCACTATGAAGCGACGATCGACGACCCCGGCGCGTACACGGCACCGTGGAAGCTGGCTTTTGATGTGACGTGGGATCCCGAAGGCGAGATTCAGGAATACATCTGCCAGGAGAACAATCGGTGGAGCAACAGGCTTGCCGATGAACCCGGCAAGCCTGCCAATCCTTAGAGGAATCTGGCGGCACATCGCCCCTCCTGTCCAGGAGGGGTGGCGCGAAGCGCCGGGGTGGTTGTTCAAGAGATTTCTGGATCCACCACCCCGTCTGCGCGATTAAGGATGCTACGCGACTTTTTTTGATCGCGCATCCACCCCTCCTGTCCAGGAGGGGCGGTAGCCGCTTCCGATTTCAAAGACGCCACTACCAGGAATTTAGCGGCCGTAAACTGTCGTGCCGTCGGCTTTCGTGATCGTCGCGGTTCCAACATTCATCGACGTCGCGGCCTTGGCGCGAATTCCGCTCACTGTCACTGTTTCACCGACCTTCAGGCTGTCTTCTCTCCAGCCGCTGCGGAAAAGGGCGTTCGGCGGGCCGCCTTCAACTCTGTACTCGAGGATCTTCCCGTCCGGCTGCTTCACTTCCACGTGCGTGTAGATGTGCGGGTTCATCCAGGCCACTTTCTTCACGGTTCCCGTGAAGGTAA
>JAICPS010000462.1 GCA_025929715.1 Anaerolineae bacterium
GGCGCCTTCCCGCTATGGCTGGCGCCGGTGCAGGCGGTGTTGATTCCGATCACCGATCGCCACGTGGATTACTGCCGTGACGTCGCCGCCGAGCTACGCGCCGCCGGGATGCGCGTGGAAGTAGACGACAGCAGCAACCGTATGAACGCCAAGATTCGCGAGGCGCAGTTGCAAAAGATACCGTACATGCTGGTCGTCGGCGACCGCGAGATCGAAAACAAGGCCGTCGCCGTGCGCACGCGCGAAGAAGAGGACCGCGGAGCGATGAACGTCGAACAATTCAGGGAGGAGGCGGTGGCGCAGATAAGGAGTCGGTCTTTGGAGTTGTAGGGATTGGAGATTGGCCGAACTTCGTTCGGGCGAGATTGGAGCTTGGTGATTGTCGTCAATCTCTAATCGTCAATCACTCAATCTCTGTAGCAGGAGCAGTCAATGTCAGACGATAACCACCTCCCATACGACCAATCACACCTCTACCGCCTCCGCCACACCGCGGCGCATGTCTTGGCCCAGGCGGTCGTGGCGTTATTTCCGGGAGCGATGCTGGGTAAAGGGCCGCCAGTCGAAGACGGGTTTTATTATGACTTTGACCTGGGATGCGACGACGATGGCAAGGCGCGGACGTTTTCGATGGACGACCTCCCACGCATCGAGGCGCGCATGCGCGAAATTATCGCCGGGGATTACCCGCTGTATTATCGCATGGTCGAGCCTGCTGAGGCGCGGGATCTTTTTGCAGCACAGCCTTATAAGCTGGAGCTGATAGAGGAATTGCTGAATGAGGGGGCGGAACTGAGCACCTATCGACAGGATGCCTTCGAAGACCTCTGCCGCGGGCCGCACGTCGCGCGAACAAGCGAAATCCCCGCCGATGGCTTACGGCTGCTGAGTATCGCTGCCGCTTACTGGCGCGGGGATGAGTGCAGGCCGATGCTGCAGCGGGTTTACGGCACGGCATGGCCCAGTAGGGAGGAGCTGGACGAGTACCTGCAGCGTATGGAGGAGGCGCGGCAGCGCGATCACCGTAAGCTCGGGCGTGAGCTGGAGCTGTTCATGTTTGACGAGGAGGTTGGTCCGGGGCTGCCGCTGTGGCTGCCAAACGGCGAGATCATCGTGGAGGAGCTGGAGAAGCTTGCCCATGAGATGGAGGATCGCGGCGGCTACCAGCGCGTGCGCACGCCGCACATCGCCAAGGAAGCGCTTTACCTGCGCAGCAGGCACCTACCCTATTATGCGGAGGATATGTTTCCGGCGATGGAGCGCGGCGGGACGAGCTACTATCTGAGGCCGATGAACTGCCCGTTCCACCACAAGATCTACGCCAGCAAGGCGCGCAGTTACCGGGACCTGCCGTTGCGCCTGGCGGAATATGGCATGATCTACCGCTACGAGCAGAGCGGCGAGCTGTTTGGCCTGCTGCGCGTGCGCGGCGCGCAGCAAAACGACGCCCATATCTATTGCTCAGAGGCGCAATTTGATGAGGAGTTCCTGGCGGTCATCGAGCTGTACCGCACCTATTTTCGCCTTTTCGGCATCGACCGCTACGTGCTGCGCCTCAGCAAGCACAGCAAGGAAGGGCTGGGCAAGAAGTATGTAGACGATGAAGCCGCCTGGCTGAGAACAGAGGAGATGGTGCGCCGGGTGATGCGCAATGCAGGTGTGCCTTTCGTGGAAGCGGAAGACGAGGCTGCCTTTTATGGTCCCAAGATTGACGTTCAGGTGTGGAGTGCAATTGGACGCGAATTCAGCATCGCGACCAACCAGGCCGATTTTGCCGGGCCGCGACGCTTCAATCTGACATTTACCAACAGCGAGGGCCAAGAGGAGACGCCGCTGTGCATCCATCGCGCGCCGCTAGGCAGCCACGAGCGCTTCATCGGCTTTCTGATCGAGCATTATGCCGGTTACTTCCCCGTGTGGCTCTCGCCGCAGCAAGTGCACGTGATACCAATCACCGACGAGCACAACGCCTACGCGACGCAACTGGTGACTCGCATGCAGCACGCGGGTATCCGCGCCGCCGCAGACCTCAATGCGGATCGCATGCAATCCAAAATCCGCCAGGCGCAGATGATGAAAGTGCCCTACATGCTCATCGTCGGCGACCGCGAAGTACAGTACGGCACAGTGTCCGTTCGCCGCCGCGATGGGTTGCGAGAGAATGCGGTGGATGTGGAGCACTTTGTGGGAATGGTGAAGGAGAAGATTGTTAGGCGTGAGCCTACACCGGCAACTTCACCGTAAACGTACTCCCCACCCCCTCTTCACTGACCACGTCGATCTGCCCTTCGTGGGCTTCGATGAGGCTTTTGACGATGGCCAGGCCCAGGCCGGTGCCGACGACCATGTTTTTGTGCTTGGCGACTCGGCTGTAGCGGTCAAAAATATGCGGCAGCTCTTCAGGGGGGATGCCGTAGCCGCTATCTTCTACGTCCACTTTGACGTAGCGTCCGTTCCTGGCAGCGCGCACGTTGATGCAGCCCTCTTCCGATGTGTACTTGATCGCATTGGAGATCAGATTCTGCATAATCCTGGTCACTTTCTGCCGGTCGGCGTGCACGAAGATGGGGTCGCCGTTCGAATCGTGAATCAGTGAAATCTGCTTTTCCCTAGCAGGCGCCTGGCTGGAATCGACCAACTCGTTGACCAGCTCAACCAGGTCGAAGTTCTGGCGATCCAGCAGCACCGGCGCGCCTGATTCCAGGTGCTCGATGTCCAGGATGTTGTTGACGATCTCCAGGAGAGCGTGTTCGTTGCGCAGAATGATGCGCGCCATGTACGTGCGTTCTTCCGCCGAAAAGTCCGGGTGGTCGCGCAAGAGCGAGGCGTAACCGTGGATATTGGTCAGCGGCGAGCGCATGTCGTGCGTCAACACCGCCAGAAAAGCGTCCTTTTGTTTATTCAGCTCGGCAAGCGACTCGTTGGCAGTGAGCAGTTCCTGGGTACGTTCGGTGATGAGCTCCTCCAGTTGTTCCAGGTGCGCGCGCGTGCGCGCCACATAGAGGCGGAAGGCATACGCTGAGAGGAGGACGGGCAGGAAAAAGATGGCGATGCCCAGCGCGTCGAATTCGCGGACGGCGGTCGCCAACACGGCGCCACCTGCGCCCATAATGATCACATTGATGGGCATCGCCCAGCGATTTTCGCGCCAGAACGCAGCGGGACTGATGCCCTGCTGAAGGTAAAGTATGCCGATGAGCAGCCAGACGTTTAGCTGATCGCCCAGAACCGCGGCGAAGAACCACGGAAAGATCTGGCCGCCGGCCGACTCCGAGCCCATCAATTGTTGGGTCATGACGAATATGAGTCCGGCAATGTACACGGAGACGCTGCTCATTCCTGTGTTGAAGATGAGCTGCTCCCAGGTTCCTTTCCACTCTGTGCCCTCCAGCCGTTTGATAAGCCAAATGCTCAGGTTAGCGGCTGTGGCGACGACGGCGCCTCCGGCAGGGCCGTAGAAGGGCACAACTGCCAGGCTGACGGCGCTGCTGACCTCGAAGGTAACATCGGCGCCTGTAGCCGCAAATTGGGCCAGCACGGCCAGCGCCATGAGCAATAAGAAGATGTCGAGGCGCTCGTACGAGGGAACTTGAACGATGCCCAGCAGCGCGAAGATCAGCCCCAGGCATCCAACCAGGGCGATATAAATCAGGCGTATGCGTGGCGCATTCTTGACGTTATTCAATGTCGATGATCAGACCATTCCACAGGTATCCGCCGTTCCACAGGTAGCCACCGTTCCAAAGATAGCCGCCATTCCAAAGATAGCCGCCATTCCACAGGTAACCGCCGGACCAGGATGTACCATCACCCAGCCAGCTGTAGCCGCTTTGCCATTCGGCGCCTTCTTCCCACAACTGCCATTCGCTGCTGCCGTTCCAGAGGTAACCGCCATTCCAAAGATATCCGCCGTTCCACAGGTAGCCACCATTCCA
>JAICPS010000292.1 GCA_025929715.1 Anaerolineae bacterium
ACGCGCCCTTGTTCGACCTCCACAAGGCATTCGCGAAGGTGATGGATTTGATCGTAAGGGAGATCCTTAAGCGCCCCAAACTCTGGATCTTTAGCCAGATCGCCGAGGGCCAATTCGACGAATGCGATTGCCGGCAAGTGAACCATGCATTCAGGATCTTTGATTATGAAGTTATAGAAGTTAAGCGGATTGTGTTTACTGACAACCAGCGGCGTTACCGGTGCAATCTCCTGATACAGATGCAGACCGTCGTCTGCGTTGGTGAAATAGTTCGTTGGCTCAAGCGCTAATGACTGCCCATAAGCCGTAACCAGATAAAGTTGGCGCATGTCTTCCAACGGAACGTGTTCTAGGACACGATACGTAGATATATTGAGTGATTTTTTTGGCGTCTCATCTGCATGCGGGATGCAACGATCGATTCCCTCGTCAATGCGGAAGAAAGGATGCCTGAAGGCAGGGTCTAGCTCAATAAACATGGCCTCGCCATGCTGTTTTTTGGTCGTTCCGACAGCAAAATAAGTCCCAAAATCCTCAGGGCTCAGCATCGATGCAATCAAAGCTTCGGGGATTAAGGAAAGATAGAGGTGGACAGCCATGAATGCTCCATTTCAGGCGCACGCATACTAAACGCACGTTTGATGCGTCTTGATTCGACCTTGACAAATGTGAACGGTGACATTGCGCAGCCCCACTGGGTTGACGCGAGGCGCATTATAGCAGGTTTGTCAAAGAGACAAAGCCCGATTGAACAGAGTATACATAACAGGGAGTTAATTGATAGTACTGGCGTTGACAGTGCTTGTGCAATTCGTTACAATCGCGGTTCTTGCCCCATTCTGGGAGTTGTGCACTCGAAGTTTTGAGCGGCAATACCCGCTCCTATTCCCTGCAGACAATTGTCTCTAAGTATCGCCACAGCTTTTCGTCGAGGAGGCCTGTGTAAATCCTTATGCCTTTTATTACGTTAGCGCAAGATCCGCTCGCCGCTCGCCCATCGTTGCCGCTGTTCTGGTGGTTAGGGCCGGTCGCAGCGCTGGTTGCCCTTAGTTTCGCGTTCTACTTTTATCGGCAGGTAATGGCGCGCGACGAAGGAAACGAGCGTATGGTAGAGATTGCCGAGGCCGTACGCGCCGGCGCCGGCGCCTATCTCTCCCGACAATATCGCGTGGTGGCCTTCGTTTTTGCGGTCCTGTTCGTGTTGTTTCTTCTAATGTCCATCCTCAATTTGCAGAATCCAATCGTCCCGTTCGCCTTTCTGACCGGTGGTCTCTTTTCGGGCCTTTGCGGCTTTTTTGGTATGAAGATGGCCACCAATGCCTCAGCACGAACGGCGCATGCGGCTAACGATAGTTTAAATGGCGGGCTTCAGGTGGCGTTACGTGCAGGGGCTGTGATGGGTTTCGTCGTGGTTGGATTCGCGCTGCTCGATATTACTGTCTGGTTCCTGATTCTATATTATCTATTTCCAGTCGTTTTCCCAGGAAGTTTCATAAGTACCGCGGCAAACCCTCTGCCGCAGATCACGGCCATCATGTTGAGCTTTGGTATGGGCGCATCGACCCAGGCGTTGTTCGCGAGGGTCGGTGGTGGCATCTACACAAAGGCGGCCGACGTTGGCGCCGACCTTGTTGGCAAGGTCGAGGAGGGTATTCCTGAGGACGATCCACGCAATCCGGCGACGATTGCCGACAATGTCGGAGACAATGTAGGTGACGTCGCCGGCATGGGCGCCGATCTATACGAGTCTTATGCCGGTTCAATCCTGGCGACGTCAGCCCTGGGTGTAGCGGCTGTGGTCACAGCAGGTACGGCGTTCCTGGGCGGAGGCGACAGCCAGGAGATGCAGTTACGCTTTATTGCGGCTCCGGTTGTTCTGGCCGCCCTGGGTGTATTTTTATCGCTCGTAGCTATCTATATTGTTCGCGCCGATGAATCGGCGACGCAGGCCAGGTTGATTGGCGCGTTGAGCCGCGGTCTTTACGGAAGCTCGATCGGCATCGCACTTCTGTCGGCGCCCGCTCTATATTTGCTTGGTTTGCCTAACTGGCTCAACATCTGGACCGCAGTCCTTACAGGTTTGCTCGTCGGCATCGTGGTAGGCAAGGCGACGGAATATTATACGTCGCATGCTTTTTCGCCGACACGGCGTATCGCAGAGCAGGCGGAAACGAGTTCGGCTACGGCGTTAATCGAAGGGCTCGCCGTAGGGATGGAGTCCAGTGCTATTCCGGTGGTAGCGGTTGTCACCGGAATCGCGCTAAGTTTCTACCTGAGCGGCGGCGCAGCGAACATCCTAATGGGCCTCTATGCCGTTGGCGTTGCCGCTGTCGCGATGTTATCAACGCTGGGTTTCACATTGGCAACCGATGCATACGGTCCGATCGCGGACAATGCCGGCGGGAACGCCGAAATGTCTGGGCTGCCTCCCCACGTACGCGATCGCACCGATCAGTTAGATGCTGTTGGTAATACGACAGCCGCAATCGGCAAGGGTTTTGCCATAGGCTCGGCCGCGCTCACGTCGCTGGCACTCCTTGCTGCGTATCTCGAAGAAGTCCGTCTCGTGCTCCATGAGTTGCAGGGTGTAAACACGCTGCCGAGCATGACCGTACCCGTCACGCAAATGACGATACAAGATTTCATGTCGTTTTATAACGTTACATTGCTCAATCCTGCGGTGTTGATTGGCTTGTTTGCCGGTGTGGCGACGGCATTTTACTTTTCGGCAATGACCATGCGGGCAGTCGGCCGAGCAGCGAGCGGAATGGTAGAGGAAGTGCGCCGCCAGTTTCAGGAGGATCCGGGAATCCTGGAAGGGACGTCAAAACCAGATTACGCACGCTGCGTGGCGATCAGCACTACTTCAGCACAACGCGAGATGATAGCTCCTTCCATATTGGCGATCGCCGTGCCCGTCTTGGTCGGTGTGCTTTTTGGCGTGGCCGGTGTGCTGGGCCTACTGTCAGGAGGGCTGGCTTCGGGTTTTGCGCTGGCCATAATGATGGCCAATGCGGGCGGCGCGTGGGATAATGCCAAGAAATATATTGAGGAAGGAATGCATGGCGGTAAGGGCTCCGCAGCGCACAAGGCTGCTGTTGTCGGCGACACGGTAGGCGATCCGTTCAAAGATACCTCGGGTCCAGCGCTGAACATCTTGATAAAATTGATGTCGATGGTATCGGTCGTTTTTGCCGGTCTCATAGTCGCGATTGGCTCCGGTAAGGGGCTGGTTAGTGTGCTTCTAGGCGGCTAATACGGCCAATGAGCTCAGTTCTTCTTTACATACCCTCACTAGGCCATACCCAGCAATTTCACCCTGAGAACCACAGACGGGTAGAGGGTCTTCTTAGCTTCTTTGACGTCAATAATGTCCTGGCAGATATGCGCCTCATGGATGGAAAACCGGCGGATGCGCGTTTGTTGGCGCGCGTTCATAGTCGAGGGCTGCTGGAAGAAGTTCGGCTGGCATCGCAACACGGGCCGGGCCGGATCGACGCCGATACCTATGTTACCACCCAAAGCTACGAATTGGCCCGGCTTGCGGCAGGTAGCTGTTGCGTGGCGGTGGATGCGGTATGTGCCGGGCACGCGCAAAACGGGTTGGTCATCGTTCGACCGCCCGGACACCATGCCGAGCGCGATAAAGTGGGGGGATTTTGCCTCATTAACAATGTTGCGGTAGCGGCACGCCACGCCCAACTAGCGCATGGTGTTGGCCGCGTCATGATTGTGGATTTCGACGTGCACCACGGTAACGGGACACAAGATATATTTTATGAGGACCCAAATGTCTTGTTTATCTCGCTCCATCTGTTCCATCACTTCTTTTACCCGGGAACCGGGGAGGCGGATGAGGTCGGGAGTGGCCCGGGAAAGGGGTTCACGCTGAATGTGCCGTTTCCGCCGGGCGTCGGAGATATTGGCTATCGTCGTGCGCTGGAAGAGCTGATCGCGCCACGTGCACAGGGATTTTCCCCAGACTTAATTCTTGTGTCGACGGGGTTTGATGCTCACTGGCAAGATCCGCTCGCTCGCGCTTCTCTCTCCCTGCACGGCTACGCGGAATTATGCCGCCAATTGATAGACCTTGCCGGCGACCTCTGTGATGGCCGTGTCGTCTTTATTCTCGAGGGTGGCTACCATATAGAAGCACTGCGCATCGGGCTGCTTAACCTGGCTAACGCGCTGGTGGGACAGGATATTGTGCATGATCCCCTGGGCCAATCGCCTGAACCGGAACGGGACGTGAGCCACCTGCTGGTTCGCCTTAAGAAGCTTCACTTGCCTAAATAGCTTTAAGCAAGCATAATACTTTTCATAATACGCCGCTGCGCCGAAAGCGACGCCGCGGACCGTGCCTGAAGGACGATACGCACTGCAAAATCCGTAATGTCCAATGCCTGAAGCTGTTCTACAAGAATATTCACAAGAAATTAGGCGCCTAATTGATGATAGCCACCTGGGGGAGGCCGTCCGACACTGCCGCCACATTTTGGGACAATTTCCCCGGCACGTCGAAACATATCGCCTGATGGGCAAAGCCTTGCTGGAACAAGGCGAGCTGGAGAGCGCCGCCGACGTTTTTCAGCGAGTCTTGAGCGCCGACCCAGAGGATTTTATTGCGCATGCGGGAATGGCTATCATTTATAAAGATGGCGACCGCTTGCGTGAGGCAGCCTGGCACATGGAGCGCGCCTTTGAAGTTGATCCATATAATGGGGCGATCCGTGACGCGCTTCAAGATATCGTCGGCCGGCGCGACGGACTGCCGCCGGAGCAGTTGACATTAACGCGTGGTGCGTTGGCCAGACTCTATTTGAAGGGAGAGCTGTATTCACAGGCTATCGGCGACTTAAAGCAACTCCTTGACGAGAATCCCGACCGCGTCGATCTGGAAATCTTGTTGGCGGAAGCGTTGTGGCGTGACGGACAGCGCGTTGAAGCTGCTGAAGTTTGTACTCGCGTTCTAGAGCGGTTGCCAGATTGTGTAAAGGCCAACGCAATACTTGCCGAAGTATGGTTGGTCACGGATCGAGTAGACGAAGCGCAGAATTATTTGCGCCGCGTTTTCGAATTAGTGTTGCCTTCAGCTACTTCGTTGGATAAAGGCTCGGTGGTTGGTCGTGCTTTCGGTACAGATGGTAGCCCCACACTTCCTGAGACGATACTAGTGAATCGGGCTGTAACTGACGTCGCCGCCGACACTCCGGCCGACGCCGCCGATTGGGTACAAGATCTGGATTTCGGCGAGGAATTTGCGCTAGAACATGTGGAACCGGAATGGCTGGGAGCTCTTCAGAACGACAGCGACGTTTTAGCGGTCGAAGAGGACGATTCGAACGTTGATTGGGTTCGAGGCGTAGCTGTCCATGGGCCGGAGGACGAGGCTCCAGCCGAGACTGAAGGCGAGGTAACCGCGGAAGCTACGAGTTGGTTCAGCCAGTCCTCAGATCAGCTCCCCGGGATTGGTGAGCTTCGTGAAGAAACTGATTGGGAATCATGGCTTGCAAGCAAACGGGAGACTGAAGCGCCAGTTGAACCAGGTTCGCGAGGCGATAGTTTGGATGGTGAGGAGGTACGCATGGGTACCATAGATGATCCAGATAAGAATCAGGAACAATTTCCAGAGGCGGAAGAACCAAAGTGGTCCGATGAGGGTCGGTCAGGCGAGGAAGATGAGGGCTTCGATTGGCTCGACGAGTTGCAGGAGGCATCGGAACCAACGCAGCCGGGTGAATTGGAAGGCATGGACGATGACGCTCTCCCGGACTGGCTGCGCGATGGGATAGTTATGGATGAAATGGCAGAGGCGGATCTGGATTGGTTGGAGGACTCAGAGATGGACGAGGCGTCTGAGGCCATGAATCCCCCGGCAGGCGACGCAAATGATCTTCCCGACTGGTTGCGGGAGGAGATGACAGCAGCAGGGACTGACGAGCCATCGACTTCAGGTGAAGATCTTAGCTGGCTGGACCAGATCGCAGCCGGCGAGGGTCCTCCCATTGAGGAACCGCCTACTATGAGCTGGCCCGAATCCGAACATTCTGAGCCAATAGACCCGGAAGCCCAAACCACCAACTTTGAGGCTGAGGACGACGTGCCAGAAGATCTCGACGAGGCGATGGCATGGTTGGAGCAGCTAGCTTCGCAGCAAG
>JAICPS010000726.1 GCA_025929715.1 Anaerolineae bacterium
CCGTCGCCCTCGACAACGACGTAGTCAACGCCAGGACCGAAAGCGTCAGGTACGTGCCCACCGGTAGCGCTGTTGATCTGAAACAACACATCCTTTTGCGGATTATTTTGGCGATGAGTGCCATAAAGAATATCGGTCGCAGGGTCGACGGTCAGGCCATCGACGTCGTCAAATTCGATTTCACCCAGCGCGCCGGAGCCGGTTCCAAACACTTCTGGCCGGGCTGTAAAAGCGGCGGTCGCCAGATCCAGCGTGCCTAACTGCTCGGCGTCGGCGGCGAACAGCGTCTCTGCGCCCAGCTCAAAAGCAATCGCCTCAATGTTGATCGTGCCCGTGTAGCCGATCAGTGTGGTCACACCGGTCACTTTATTCAGCGTCACGAGGGTGTCTTCCGATCCTGGCACGCCGCCATTATCGGCGACTGCATAACAGACATCGCCGTTCTGGGCATGCGCCGGGCGGCCCGACAACGCCAGGGGAGTAACTATCAACACCAGCACCAACGCTACCAATAGGCTGCCTGAGATCGTTCTTTTCATTTTGTGTCTCCTTGGATCAGAACCCAAACCAGCGGCTTCCCATCTACCTCGTCGGGAACAATGAAATTGCTTTGTTGTATGAGACCAGGAGAGGATGGCTGCGAAGGCCAGGGATCAACGTTAGGAATCGGCTATCGCAGGGTGGCGGCAAATCGTAGTTAAAGTGTAAATTACCGCCCGTCAATAATCAAGCTTTGGCGCTAAAAATGTGCATTGACTGTGCCTCGCAGCGAGGTTCCGGCGGAGTTTGTGAATTTTAGGTTGGAGTGTTTGGGCTAAGCTCGTCCCGCACTTCCATTAGAATGCGGCCCAACATATTCTTACCGCTGCCGTCGCCGCCGTCGGCCCAATAGCGGTCATTGGTCGTGTGTTCGACGATGCGGGCGGAACCGGTCGCGAGGAGCGTTTCGCGTACGTCGGCGTGCTGCGTCACTTTGGCGCGGACGGCTTTGCGCATGACGTCGTCTTTGATCTGCTTCCAATCGTCCGGAGCGGCGTCTTACGGCTGCGACCCAGCCGGGCGGCAATCATATTCGCGCCAATTCGTGCTAATTCGATGCAACACCGGCGATTGTATCGCCGCAAAGACAATTAGAATTGGATTACTTTTAGTGGGCCCGTAGCAGCCTCCAAATTGGTGAAGTGGTAGTGTAAACATCTTAGGATGAACGCGAAGCCGATGTCAGCTCCCGGCCAGACTGGCCGTATTAGGCCGTGGTCCAGATTACGAACGCGCATGGCCGTTTCGTATGTGGCGGTCACGCTGGTCATCGTCCTGCTGCTGGAAACCGTGGTGGTCGCCGCAGTCTGGTATACGGTGACGCGCTCGCCGCTGGTGGGCTACTGGGCCATGCATATGGCCGGGCAGACGGCGCAGGTCTTCGCGCTGCAGGCGGCGCTCGAGGCGGATGGATCCTCGCTGAACCCAAACACTACCTTCGAACCCGATCAGGCCAGTTCGCTCGCGACGCGCAGAGAGGACGACCCACCACAGCTTACATTCTTCAATTTGGACGTGCCGTACCTGGAGCCCGGCGCATCCGCTCCAAATCGGCCAGTCTTCGCGCTGCTGATCGATCAGGACGAGCAGGTGGTCGCCAGCTCTTACCCCGACAGATATCCGATCTCCATGGAGGCGGCAGAAGCAGCGCCGCAAGAGATTGCCCTTATCCGCGACGCGCTGGCGGGAACGTCGAACGGCGCGGTGAGAGAGACCGCCGACGGCATGCTTGCGACAGTCGCCCAAACGGTCTGGAGCGAGGACGAGGAACCACTGGGAGCGGTTTATATCCAGTCTCCGGCGGGAGGGCCACCAGAGACAAACGTACTGGCCGACGTTGCCGCGGTAGTTATCCCTAGCGGCCTGCTCTGGCTGTGCTTCATGCTGCCGATCGGGATGGTGTTTGGCGTCTTGTCCACGCGCGGACTGATCAAACGCATCGAGCGGCTGGCTGGCGCG
>JAICPS010000211.1 GCA_025929715.1 Anaerolineae bacterium
TACTATCTGATTATGCTGCCCCTCATCAGACCGGCGTTGCTGGCCCTGGGCGTCCTTATGTTCCAGGGCAACTGGAACAACTTCATGGGGCCGCTCATCTACATTAACACGCCGCAAAAGTTCCCGCTCGTCGTCGCCCTCAAGTTCTTCCAGGAATCGCTGTCCAAAGAAGCGCCCAAATGGCACTATATGATGGCCATGTCCACAGTCATGGCGGCGCCCCTGTTGGCGCTCTTCTTCGTTGCTCAACGTTACTTCATCGAAGGACTGACCGTCGGCGGCGTCAAAGGCTGAGCCGTCCTGCATGCGGGATGAATTGATGGAAGAATCGCCACCGGCGATCCAGGTGACCGTGCGCGCCTTGCGTTTTTGGTGGGACGATTGGGTCAACATGGCCGTCGTCAATATGCTGTGGTGGGTAGCCTGGCTCACCATTGTCCTCGGTCCCCCCGCTACTTTTGGCCTTTACTACGTCGCCAACCAGCTCGTACAGGGCAAGTCCCTAGGGCCCTCCGGTCTGCTGCAAGGAGGTCGGCGCTACTTCTTGATGAGCTGGGCGTGGTTCCTGGTCAACCTCCTAGTAGCGGTCATCCTTGGCGCCAACCTGCTCTTCTACCGCTCGTTCGATGCCGTCTGGGCTGGCCTCTTGCAGGCCTTCTTCTGGCTGCTCGCCATCGCCTGGCTTATCGTGCAGTTCTATGCGCTACCCTTCGCCGTCGAACAGGAACAAAAGAGTGTGTACGTGGCCCTGCGTAACGCGCTCTATACCGCCCTGGCAGCGCCCGGTTACACGGCGATCATCATCAGCATCGCGCTGCTGCTGCTCATTCTCAGCACCGGTGTGGTCGCCCTTCTTTTCATTGGCGGTCTCAGCCTGATTGCCATCCTGGGCAACGGCGCAATTCTAGAGCGCCTGCAGGCTTTTGGGCTGCGTGAAACACCGCCCGCGCCCGAGGAAGAAGAGCTATAAAGCAAATGACGCCGGAAACGCCGGTGATTAAACAGTTGCACGTCCTGGTTACCTCGGGGGCGCCCGAATGGATTCGCACAAGGTGCACACAAGGAACGTCCATGGCCACCACCAACCTATTGCAACGCCATCCCGCCAACCCCATTTTGACCGCCGCAGACTTTCCGCAGCCGGTCAACTCTGTCTTTAACGGCGCTGTAACGCACGTCGGACGGCAAACCGTTCTGCTGTGTCGCGTCGAAGATCTGACTGGCTCTTCTATCCTCTGGCTGGCGCGCAGCGACGATGGCGTCCACTTCACGCCCGACCCGCAGCCGGCGCTGCTCCCTTCTACCGTCGAGCCCTTCCACGCCGTAGAGCACTTCAGCCTGGAAGATCCTCGCATTACGCCCCTCGACGGCCTCTACTACATTACGTACGCCGGCTTTTCGCAATACGACAACATCACCCTCCTCGCACGTACGGCCGATTTCCAGACCTACGAGCGGGTCGCCGTCATCACCCTGCCTGAAGATAAGAACGTGGTTCTCTTTCCCGAGCAGATTCGCGGGCGCTACGCCAAATTGGATCGCCCCATGACACAGACCAGCCACCGCGGCGACATCTGGATCAGCTTTTCGCCGGACCTCGTTCACTGGGGCGACCCCCGCCCCGTGATGACGCCGCGCGACCGCAAGTGGGACAGCACCAAAATCGGGCCCGGTGCGCCGCCTATTCGTACTGCTGAGGGCTGGCTCATCATTTACCACGGCGTCCGCAGCACCGCTGCCGGCATGCTCTACCGCCTGGGTGCCGCTCTGCTCGATCTCGAGCAGCCGTGGCGCGTTATCGGCCGCGCCTCGGAAGCCATTCTTTCGCCCGCCGCGCCGGAAGATTTTCACGGCGATGTCGGCAGTGTCGTCTTTACTTGCGGAGCAATCCTGGAAGCGGACGGCGAACTAAAGGTTTACTATGGCGCCGCCGATCAGGTCATGTGTCTGGCTACAGCGCCCGTCGCCGACATCATCGCCCTCTGTTTGTAACCAGAGCGCGGCGCAGACATTGACCCTTGGAACTCAATCGCCAACACTGGGAGGTTCCCTTGAAACTGCAACGCCATCCCGCAAGCCCTATTCTCATGCCCGATCCCGCGCAGCCCTGGGAGGCGCTCAACGTCTTCAATCCCGGCGCCATCTACCACAATGGCCTCTTCCACCTCTTCTACCGCGCGCAGGGATTCGACTTCGTCAGCCGCATTGGCTACGCTGTCAGCGCCGACGGCGTCTATTTCAACCGCTTGAGCCAGCCGATCCTTTCGCCGCTAGACGAGTGGGAAACGCGCGGCGTTGAAGACCCACGCATAACCTACCTTGCCGCCGAGCAGCGCTTCATCATGGCTTATACCGCCTTCGCTCCGCCTGGTCGCATCACGCCCATGTTCGCCGAGAGCACCAATCTCATCACCTGGCGCCGCATCGGTCCGCTGATCACGGGCGAGGATAACAAAGATCACGTCCTCTTTCCCCGTAAGATCAACGGACGTTACGTCAGCTTCCATCGCCGTCCCCCTTCCATTTGGCTCGCCTACAGCGACGATCTGCAGCACTGGAGCGACTTTCAAGAGGTCATGACCCCGCGTCCCGAACGATGGGATAGCAAGCGCGTTGGCGGCGGTGGCGTGCCTATCGAGACCGAACATGGCTGGCTCATCCTGTACCACGGCTATAACGAGAGCTACGTCTACCGCCTGGGCGTCGCCCTGCTCGACCTGCACGACCCCTCGCGCGTCGTCCACCGCGCCTTAGACGCCATCTTCGAGCCCGAGGAGACCTGGGAGCTCAAAGGCGACGTACCCAACGTGGTCTTCTCTGCTGCAAATCCTGTTGTCGGCGGCACGGTCTACATCTACTACGGTGGCGCCGACCGCGTCATTGGCCTGGCGACCGCCGCCTTACAGGACCTGCTCGCCTTCGTCCGCGCTGGCGACGAACCGGCTCCATGACAACGCCAATGGGAGAAAGCGACGTGGCGACGCCACTGGGAATGGGCCTTGTCGGCGCCGGTGGCTTTGGCGCTTTCTGCCTCCAGGCCTTCGCCGAGATGCGCGAGGTCAGTGTGGTCGCCGTTGCCGATCGTGACCTCGAGCGCGCCGCCGCCATCGCCCCGCCGCGCGCCGCGGTCTATGGCGACCTTGCCACCCTGCTCGCAGATCCCGCCGTCGACATCGTGCATGTCGCGACGCCACCTGCCCTACACGGCGCCCAGGCTCGCCAGGCAGCCGAGGCCGGCAAACACCTCTTTGTAGAGAAACCGCTGGCCATCTCTCTCGACGAGGCCAGAAACGTCGTGCGCGCCGCCCAGCGCGCTGGCGTTAAACTGTCCGTCAACTACGTGCTGCGCCGGCACCCCCTGCACCAGCTCGCCGCTGCGCTCGTCCATGCGGCGGCCCTGGGCCCTCTACAACTGTTCTCCCTGGAGAACTTTGCCACCGACGATCGCCTGCCACCTGAACACTGGTTTTGGGACCCTGCCCAGAGCGGCGGCATCCATGTCGAGCACGGGGTGCACTTTTTCGATCTTTGCAACCACCTCGCCGGCCAATCGCCCACCGCCGTGTCAGGTAGCGCCCAGCGACGCGACGACGGCCGCTTGGATCGTGTTGCCGCCACCGTTATCTACGGCGACCGCATCCTTGCTACGTTCTACCACAGCTTTAACCAGATAGGCCGCTTCGAACGAACCACCATCCGCCTGGGCTGCGCCCGCGGCCGCTTGCAGCTTGACGGCTGGATCCCCACGGGCCTTTCTGTTGACGGCGTGGTCGACGAAAACGGGCTGGCCTTTTTTCGCCATCACTTTCGCGACCTGTCGATCGACGAGCGCTTTAGTGGCGCCCAAAGCATATTCCACCACGGCGGCATCGCAGAGAAACTGGTCGCCTCCGTTCGCGCCACCGCCACCTATTCCCGACGCCAACTGGCGTACAAAGAAGCGATCCAGGCCGGCCTGCGCGACCTTGTGAACGCCATTCACACCGGCGACCAGCCGACCATCGGCCCACCTGACGCCCTGCTCAGCCTAGCCGTCGCCGTCGCCGCCAGCCGCCAGCACAGTCAAAAAACGCCCGGTATCCGTACGGGCGAGCCGGGCCGGTAGCGTCTCTCTTGGCCGGGCGATAAGCATGCGCAGGTTGTGGCGCGGCAGGCGGCGGGGTCGTTCTCCGCATAGGTGCGCGCGTTGGCGATCAGGCGCAGCTCGCGCTCGGTGAATCGGTCGCTCCAGGCGGGGCTGGGTGTCTGCAGGCGCCATCGCTTCTTGCTTCACCACTTCGTTGGTCGCCTACAGGAGAGGCATGCGGCTTATCCCCCTACGATCTCGGCTTTGCCATCGTTCCCTCCGCTGCTCGTACAAGAGGGCCGCTATAGCAACTTCTTTCAATGCCAGGAGAACGCTTTGCGAATTATTGAACCGCACCCGAAGGTTTTGAGAACGTTGACATGCGCCTGATTGTCCCGTAGTATGTTCTTGGGCGAGCTTACCGCATGTTTACCTTCTAAGTATTTACCTCGAGCCATCCAGAGCCGAGCGCCCAAGGGGACAGAGATGTTATCCGAGCCCATTATCTACGTAGACGAGTCTGAAATTCGCGACGGCAAACTCGAGGCGCTTAAGACGGGAATGATCGAACTGGTGGAATTCGTGAAGGCAAACGAACCACAGTTGATCGCTTACAATGTGTACTTCAGTAAGGATCGGACTCGAATGACCGTCCTCCATGTCCACTCTGAATTAGCGTCGTTAGAGTTTCACCTGAAAGTAGTTGGCCAGATGCTTCCCAGGTTCGCCGAGTTTGTTCGATTGCTGGCAATTGATATCTACGGCAAGCCAACTGACGAACTCGTGGAACAGCTCAAGGGAAAGGCCAAGATGTTAGGAAGCGGGGTCGTGCGGGTTCATGACCTTCATGCTGGGTTGGCTCGCTTTCCCAAGAGCGTAAGCTAGAGTTCTTCGTCTGCCGCATGGGCAAGCAAGAGTGACCAGCAGCCCCTACCTGACGCGTAACGGTTCGCGAAATCTAGAATTACACCCGCAAGTGGCTCGGTGCGGTTCAAGATTTCGCGCGGTTCGGGAAGCGTTCAGGATTGATGCTAGCTAACCTCCCCAGGAACACGAAAACTGGTCGTAAAACCCTAGAGGTGCCATGTCGAATGCACGCAGGAAATTCAACCGGCCGACCTTCACTTGGATCCGCCGGCTCTGGTGTCGCATCCGAGGAGGAGGACCCTGTGATCTTCGTTTCACGCTCCAGGGCCGGTATGCTACGGTCGTCGACCTTAGCGCCTACCGCATAGAAAATAGTGCGCTGACGATTCACGGCTTTGCGCTGCAGGCAGGCGCTGGGACAAACGAAGATCAGTTTATTAACACGCCTGAGGACGAAATTACCGCGTCGCTGAATACCTATTTGGATCGTCGCGGGCTCAAGCCGGGCCGGAATGATCTGCTCGTCCTCGATATGGAGCCTCGCTACCCGGACCCCAACAACCCGGGAAAACAGATCAGCTTTTCGCCGGGCAACCTGGGTCGCTACAATCCTGAGCGCCAGGCAGAACTCGTTGAGGGCTATGTGCGAAGGATCATCGCCGCGCGAGACGTGCTCCTTGGTGGACGGTCATCGGCTAAGCTCGGTCTATATGGCGTTATTGTGCCCGATGGGAAGGGGGAGGTGGATGCGAGGTTCCGGCAACGGATGGAGGGTTATGGGCGTGCCGGTACACTGGGGCTGTATGATTTCGTCGATTTTCTCGTGCCTGTTCTGTATCATCGTTTCGGGCCAAGTGACGTGCGTGCGAACGGTGGTTTTGATATGGAAAAACTCCATCGGTGGATTGGGCAAAGCACGCGCCAGGCGATTGTTAGCACGCAACGGCTGAGGCGACGCAACGGGCAAACGATACCGGTGGCGCCGATCCTCACCTTTTGGGTCGCCAACGGCAATTCCGCTCATCATCATAAGGTCATTTCGCCGCGGACAGTGAGCTTTCAGTTGCAAGTTCTGCAAGCGCATTGCGCGGTTGAGCGCATCCTCCTATGGTCCGGCACGGAAACCAGAGAGGAAATGGACGACGCGGGATACGAGAGCTTTGATTTCGACGACTTTCTGGGTCGAGTCGCAGAGCTTCCCCTGCCTCGATGCAGATGATCGTTTTGGCCAGCAGCACAAGCTAGGCGTCAAGCTGACATGCCAACCTTCAACGTCCGGCGTAGTCTCGAACGGAACTCGATGGCTTTCCACAACTGACGCTGCTAAAACGGGCGGAGCTGCTCGCCGATTGGGCGTACGCACAGAGACTGGTTCCGTGGAGTTCGTTGGCCCGGAAGCGTGCGGAGTCTGGATGACCTTGACCAGTCGAAAGGTCGTTCGCGCGGTAGAGTTCGGCGGCGTCGCTGGTACGCTCGCCATGGTCGCCCAGTGTTGGACCCGTTGCTACGACGCTCGGTTCCGAGGCTAAGCTCAGTAAGATTGTCATGACCAAGCAGGCGGCGCCGAGAATCGCGGCGAGCCCTCCGGCACGCAAGGCAAACCTCAGGTTGTGGATTACAGCGGAATTGAATCGGGTCCGGACCTTGCGCATGTTCACAATGCCTTGTTGGTTGCGCTACGTCATATGCTCCCTCGGCCCACTACTAGAAACGCGTAGTTTTCATGGCAGCATACAATAATTCAGTGCGAGTTATTTCTCTCAATTATGGTTTCCGCATGCTTGCACTTTCCCTTGCACTTCCGACAGGCATAATTCCGGCACATGTAGGTCAGCCAAGTCGTTCTCGGTAGATAGTCCTGGTGTACGGAAAACATGTAGTAACCGCAGCATGGACATCGTTTTGCGCGCGCCATTTTCCAACCTATCAGCTTGCGTTGCATCAGCTCGACCTGTGTTGGCATACAAGAATCGGTGATGCTCTGTTTGAGAGGCTCTGCGATGCGGTAATGATTAATTGGCTCCAGCTTAGCAAGCAGCATAAAGTCGATACGGGTGATTGTCAACGGCGTACATACCATATTTTGCGTGAATATCGCCTGCCGGCGCCGGGAGAACTTCTACGGCCGGACACCGTACAACGGGCTCGTGGTAGGGAAAGTCCCAATAGACCGTGCAAGGAGGCTGACTTACACTGATATTAGCGCTGTTAAGTTAGGTCGGCTGCGCCCGATCGGAAAAAGGAGAACGAGGATGAACAGTGACGTTTTTGAAGGGAAATGGAGACAGTTGCGAGGGCGAATCAAGCAAGCGTGGGGCGACCTCACGGATGACGAACTGGACCGGGTCAAGGGCAACTACGACGAATTCGTGGGTCTGCTGCAAGAGCGTTATGGCTGGGCCCGCGAGGACGCGGAAGCGGAGATCGCTCGCGAGCTGGACGACTGGGATCTAGACTGAGACCCGGTACCGCAGCGCCTTGGCGTGAGAGACTGTTATCGATTGGGCGCTGCCTCGGCTAAAAATTGACGAACCAACGGCCTGCCCTACAGTCGCGACGTGGCGCGGTATCGAGAGCGCGGCCTGCCGTTGCATTGAAATTTCGCAAAA
>JAICPS010000381.1 GCA_025929715.1 Anaerolineae bacterium
ACAGCTCCTGAATTTCCGCCCACGTTCTTTCGTGTGGCCGGTCGCTCAGCATGCCCCACCCAGGATCGTCAGCCACGCGCACAGACACGGCGCCGGCGATTACCCGGGCCAGGGAGAAAAGAGGAGCTGCGAGGCGTCGGCGAATACTCAAGAGGTCGCTCCCGCCACGCGCTTGATCGCATCGTGCACGAAATTAGCCCCACGGCCGACCATCAACCCGGTCGCCACCGTGGCGCCCAGCCCCACCGCCCCATTAGGCGCCGGCAATCCGATCGCCGCCACCAGGTCAGCCCCATAGCCCAGCGCAGCTAATACACCAACCAACGCCGAAAGATACAGATAGGGATTGACAGATTCAGGCAGCTTGAGGGCCGCAAAGACCGGATCCGACAGCGGCATCACAGCCTCAATCAGCACTTCAACTAAAAGAGCAAGCAACGTAACGAGAACGATAGGCTCCAAAATATACCTCCTGACTCTTGACCCCTGACACCTGATACCCAACGCTTGACAGCTAAAAAGGAAAGGCCGGGCGCCCTGCTCTCAGGGCAGTAACCCGGCCAGTCCAATCAGAGAACAAGGAGCGGTTTCAATGTAGTTGGCAGGGCTTCTGTTCTCTCTATGTCACATTAGCACATATGTTCTAGTGGTGTCAACGTCGGGTGGAATCTACTCGACACTGTTAGGCGCGCGGCACTTTGGAAGTGCCGGGCGCCTGCCCCGTTCCTTCAGCCTTTTGGCGGAGTAAAAGTTCCGCCCTATTCCTGACGCAAGCCGCGCCCATTCCCGTTAGCATGGAGACAATTGCCCGCATGGGCCACTCGCTCACTGCTGTAGGAGGCTTCTAATGCAACGACGAGTTCGTCTCTTATCAATATTCTTGCTTCTCGCTGTGCTAGCCGTCGCCGTCGCCTGTCGCCCCACCGATCCGGGCGCCGACCCCACACTCACACCCGCGCCGTCGCCAACGTCCATTCGCGCCACGCCGACGAAAATTGGCGAACCGGGTCCGACACCGGTGGAAACACCCACGCCGATCGAAACGCAGGCGCCGGCGCTCACCCCCACCTCCGAACCCACCCAGCCCACGCCGGATCTCGAAGCGCTACGCGAGAACCTGGCCGCACAGTTCAATGTCCCCGTCGATAGCGTTGCGGTGGTCTCAACCGAACTCTTGCCCTATCCCGACCTTTGCCTCGGCGCCTATGATGGCAGCAACTGTTATCGCGTCACGGTAGAAGTCGAGGACAATCCCTATACCTACCACACCAACAGTGCCGGAGAAACCAGTCTGGGCTTCGACAGCGTTCCGGCCCAGCCCGGACAGATAGTGCTCACCTTTGGCAGCACCGACTGCCAGGTCGGCGCGCTTCGTCACGATACGGCGCAAGTGGGTCTAGGCCCTTGTAACAGCGAATTTTCCTCCTTCGATTTCGGCGGCGACCCGGCCGCCACGCAGGCCGAGCTAGACGAGATGCTCACCACCTTCGCGCCATTCACCGCGGTCACCAGTTCCGGCTATCTCAGCTTCGGTGGCAGCGGCAGCGCCACGGCCGATGCCGCACAGCAAGAGGATATCGCTCTCTGGATGCGCCGCATCATCGCCGCCGCCATCGCTGAGGGCCCGGCCGACGACGCCCTCTGCTCGCGCCTGGCGCGCCCCGTCCTCGTTACCAACTCCCAGGGTGAGCTTGCAATCACCGATCCCTTCACACAGGAAGAATGCAGCCTGACCCTGCCCGGCGAATTTCGCGGCGCGATGCAGGCGGCCGGTGGTTTCCTCTACTTCCACGACTTCGAAGGCAGCGTCGCCCTGGTGCGCGAGATGTCGCCCGACGGCACCCTGCGCCCCATTGAAGTGACCCGTACAGACAGCGATCAGGCCAACCTGATCGGCTTCGTCGTCTCGCCCGACGGGCGCTACATCGCCTGGACCACCGCCCCTATCACCGGCGAGCCCGGCATGACCACCTCGCTCTTTCTCGCCGAGACCAACGGCGAAACAGTCCAGACCATCGTCGCCGGACTCAACCGCGAAGACGGGCGTGGGATGATACCCATCGCCTTCGACGAAAGCAGCCAGACGCTCGTCTATGCCTTGCAGCCCTTTGGCGTCGGCGGCGCCTGGCCCGGCTTCGTCGGCCGCTACGACAGCCTCTATACCGTTCCGGTTAGCGCCAGCGGCAGCGACAACCCAGGACAACTGCGCTTCGACTGCCCCGCGCTCGGCCTCTTCATCTGCGTCGGCGACTTCCGCCTGGAGCAGGGCGAGCTCGTCGCCATCGCTTACGCCGACGACCAGCAGAAGACCATCGAAATCGTCGACGGGCAGGGCGCCCCCATCAGCAGCATCAGCCCAGACGCCGAATACGTCGCCTATCCCACTTTCCGCCCTGATGGCGAGCTGGTCTACTACACTGCCACCCTGGGTGAAGGCGAAGGCGGCTTCCCCTTTGCCCAACCCGGGAGCTATTACCGCCTAAGCGGCAGCGGCGCCGCTCCCTATAGCGCCGAGCCTGCGCTTATTGCGCAGCAGGACGGCCTGCTAACCCCCTTCCAGTGGTTCGACGCAGACCACCTGATCGTCGGGCTGGCAGACATACAGGGCAGCTTTGGCATGGGACTGCTGGGCATCGATGGCTCCATCACGCGCCTGGAACCCTGGCCCAACACCCAGGTCGTCACCGTCATCCGTTAATTCGTTCATCTGTAGGAGCGAGGCAGGTCGGAAACAAATCGGATTCGCGCGACGACCACCACACCGACCTGCCTCGCCCACTACAACCATATGCCGGAATCTTCCCCGCCCTCCCGTTCAATCCAATGAAACAGCAAACCGCCAATCCGCAAGAACGTCAATTGGATGGAGAATTTATCAATGTCAACCATTTACTTCCTTCGACACGGCGCAAGAGAATCCGGCCCCGGCGACCCCAGCCTTTCCGCATTGGGACGGCACCAGGTCCGCGCGCTGGCGCGGCGCCTGGCGCGGCGACCGGTAAAGGCCATTTATTGCAGCCCTCGCGTGTGCACCTGGGAAACGGGCATCGCCGTTTCCACCACCCACCGCCTACCCCTCGCTTTCGAGCCCCGCCTGCGCGACCGCTCCAGCTGGGGCGACGTCCCCCACCAATCGCTCGCCGAATACCTCGCCGTCTGGCAGCAGTGTAACCGCCTCCGCGACCAGGCCCCGCGCGGCGGCGTCTCCTCACGGCAGGCAGGTGCGCGCATTGAGCAGCTCGTTAAAGACATACACGACGAGTTCCCATCCGAGGCCGTCGTCGCCATCACCCACGGCAGCGCGCTAATGGACTTCCTGCGCAATGTCTTTCCGTTAGAGGCGCTGTCCCGCTACAATCCGGCCGTCATCCTCGACCCCTATAGCAGCGGCGTGCTCCCCGAAGCATCCCTGACCGTTGTGGAATACGATGGGCGCCACTATTCGCTCACCCGCCTCGGCGATTCAGACCACCTGGCGCGCCTCTTCCAGCGCCCCAGCGCACCTCAGCCCCATTTCGCTTCCTATCTGGCGCCGGCGATCGCATAACTTTCCCGGAAACTCAAGCGTCCGAAGGTAAGCCAGTTTCCGGGAAAGTTATGCCATCAAATCACCGTCCCATTAGCCAGCACCGCATTCTTAGGAACGATCACAATCCCCTCACGCGCCACCCAGTTGTCGTGTTCCTCGTCGGGCCGGTCCGCTTTTTCGCGAATGATGACGCCATCCCCAATGCGCGCGTTCTTGTCGATGATCGCGCCCTCGATGAAACAATTGCGCCCTACGCCGACGTTCGGCCGGCCCAGCCGCCGGTTCTCTGCGCGATCCTCGTGCGCTTCGTAGTAATCGGCGCCCATGATGATCGTCCGTTGTATCGAAACGCCATGCCCGATGATACTGCGTAGGCCAATCACCGAATTGCGAATCGTCGCCTCCTGAATACGCCCGCCGTCCGAAAGCAAGACGTTGTGCAGGCTGCCTCCCTCCACCTTGGAACCCGGCAAGAAGCGCGGGCGCGTGTAGATCGGCCCCTTCGGATCGTATAGATTAAACTTGGGCAGCGGTGAAGACATGTCCAGGTTTACCTCATAAAATCGCTGGATCGTCCCAATGTCTTCCCAATAGCCATCAAAGACGTAGCCCATCACCCTCTTGCGCTCGATGGCTGCCGGAATGATGTGTCTGCCGAAATCCGTGCCCGGGTCGCTGTCAAGCATCTCGAATAAAAGCTCCGTCTCAAACACGTAAATGCCCATCGAGGCCATGAAAGGCTTGGCCGCTTTGGCCAGGCCACCGGCGCCGCTGTCAAACCCCTCCAGATCCTCGTCCGTCTGCGGCTTTTCTGTAAAGTCCGTTATCTGTCCATCGTCGTCCAGCTTCAAAATGCCCAGCCCAGACGCAGCCTCACGACTCACCGGCTGCACCGCGATGGTCACGTCGGCTCCCTTCTGCTCGTGATACTCCAAAAACTGGCGGTAATCCATGCGATAAAGGTGGTCGCCGGCAAGAATCAGCGTATGGCGGCTGCTCGCCTCCAGAATCTCCACCTCCTGCTTGCGTATGGCGTCGGCGGTGCCCTGGTACCACTCGCCGCTACCGTGCGTCTGCTCTGCGGCCAAAATCTGCACCCAGCCGGGCGTGAACATATCACGCGTATACGTGCGGTGAATGTGTCGGTGCAGCGAAACCGACTTGAACTGCGTCAGAATGGCGACTTTGTCGATACCGGCATGGAAACAGTTGCTCATCGGAATGTCGATGAGGCGGTACTTGCCCGCCAGAGGCACCGCCGGCTTGGCCCGTTCTTTCGTTAGGGGATAAAGCCTCGACCCGACCCCCCCTCCCAAAACAACCGCCAGCACGTCCTGCATGCGCATAAGGAACCTCCTGCTC
>JAICPS010000496.1 GCA_025929715.1 Anaerolineae bacterium
ATCATGCCATTGATGCTGCTGGAGCCGCCGAGTACCTTGCCGCGGGCGTGGTAGATGCGGCGGTTATGCATGAAGGGCTCGGGTTCGGATTGGTAGCCCCAGTCGTAAAAGCGGTTGCCGATAGGGAAGGTGAGGGCGGCGGGCATGTGGATGAACATGTCCCAGAAGTAGTCGGGGCGCCCGGCCTCGAGGACTAGCACGCGGTTCGACGCGCTGGCGCTGAGGCGATTGGCCAGCACGCAGCCGGCGGAGCCGCCGCCGATGATGATGTAGTCGTAACGGTCGTCTGGCATAGCAGTTCTCGCTGGGATGTAATTCTAGCTGTACTTTGTCGTATGGCTAATTATCGGGATCGCCGTTCGCGCCAGAGGCAAGTTTAGCTAGATGGCCAACATTGCCAACATTGCCAACATTATATGTTTTTGCAGCTTGACCGCCATGGAAGCAAATAGATTTTGCCGCTACCGATCACTCATGCTCGCACCCCGCGCCAGGCGTCATCCCGAGGGCCGTGGGGAAGTTCTCCTCGCGCGGGGTGATGATGAACAGCAGATGGTCATCCTTCACCAGCCGGCGCCGCCCTGTGCGCTCGTCTTTAACCTCGTTGTAATCCCACCAGCGCGTTTCGAATTCGTCGAAACCGAGTATGTGATCACGGGAGACGTAATCCTTGTACGGATCGACGACGATCATCTCCTGCCGCTCGCGGTCGACTTGGGTGACGACGCTGTAATGGCCGTAATCGTCCTCGTCCTCATCCTCCTCGTCGTCTTCTTCGTCGCCGTCAAAATAGCCCTGCCACTCCACGCCGACGGGATAGCCGTAGTCCTTAATGAGCGCGACAATGTCCTCCAGCTTCGCCTTTTCCTTGTACCAGAAGCGGGCGGTGGGAGCGAGGAGACAGACGGCGAGGGCCAGCTGGTCCACGCGCATGCCGTGCAACTCGATCAGCGCCGTCGCCCCGCCGGCCGCGGCCACCGCTTCTTGCGTGGTATCCACGGCCAGGTTGCTCAACAGCATCTGGATGACGGCCGGGCCGCAGTGGGATTCGGAAATCTGGGTCGTGCGCTTTATGGCAAAGTAGGGCACCGGTTCATGAAACCGTCTAGCCCTTTTTCCTGATTCTTTTGGCATATTTACTCATCAAGCTGGCGAGCACGTCGGCAAACGACACGCTGTGCAGCGCCAGCACCTCTGTGAACGGCAGGCCCGGGTCGGGGCCGAAGGCGGTGTTGGGATTGCAGTCGGTGAAGTAAGGCGTACCCTTTTCCTCGTCGACGCGGATGTCGAATTTGGCGTAGTCGCGGTTGCCGAGCGCGCCGAAGGCGCGGCGGGCAAGCGGCTCGATGCGCCGGGCCAGGACGGGCTCCACCGGGCAGTAAGTGTAGGAGCGCGCATCCTGATAACTTTCCAGACTGGTGAAATAATGCTTGCCGTCCGCTTTCTCGCGAAACTGCTTCTCGGCGAGAAAGACGTGCTTCTTGTGTCCATCGTCGAAGACGGCGCCGGTGATTTCGGGACCGTCGACGAAACGCTCGACGATTACCGGGATGCGATACGTTTCTAGCAGCCGGTCCACCTGTTCTTGCGCTTCGGCGACCGTTTCCTTCACCGCTTTGTTGTCAATGCCGACGCTGCCGCCGCTTTCGTTGAGCTTGACGATGAGCGGGAGGCCGAGCGCCTCCTGCACCTTTGTGCCGCGCCGGGTGATGTACTGAAAATCGGGCGTTGGAATCTTGCCGGCAGTGAGCAGATGCTTGAAGAGCTGGCGGTCGTTGCCGATGACCAGCCCGCGCATGCCGGCCCCGGTGTACGGAATCTGGGCCAGCTCGAGGGCGGCCGGGATGACGGTCTGCAAGCGGTCATGCCCGCGCAGCGTGTCCACCAGGTTGAGGACGATGTCCGGGGCGTCGACGATCAGGTTCGTGAAAAAGTAGCGGTCGGCCGGGTAGCCGCGGGCCGGTATGTTCAGCTTTTCCAGCTCGGCGAGCACCTGGCGCGCGCGCTCTTCCACCTCTAGCTCGGCTTCGTACGCTTCGCGGGTCGGAAAATCATCCCGCTCGACGTGGGAATAGGCGACCGCTACCAGCCGCAAACTTTTCAACGCCCGCTTATTGCGGGTGAGGCGCGGCGGGCGCGGTGGGGCAGCCGGGGGCCGCTCCATCTGTTTCTCTGCTGTGGGCATCGCGTTTCCTTATGGTCCGCTCTGGCACGGAGTGTACTCGTGCACGGACACAGGGGGCAATATACCGTCGCAGCGAACAGGGTATAATGAGGGGTATATTTTGAGAGGATGGCGGCATACACAAGGCAGAGGATAGCGCGACTAAGATCAAGTTGTCACGGCGCCGGCCCGCTGCCGGTTGAAACCGACAGTTAGTAGACATAAACCTGTTAGAACAGGTTTAGTTTGAGGAGAGGATAGATGGCCCCTGAAGCGGTTGGCAGACCAGGGCGTAAATTCGTGCAGACGCCGCAGATTGTTGCGGTGCGGCTGGCGTTCTTTGCGGTATTGTTGGTATTGGCGGTATGGGCGGCAATTGCGGGGAGTGGTTTTTGGCGCGCCGCGGGCGTGGGGTTTCTTCTGTTGAGCGGGGCGGCGCTTGGGTTTAGCCTCCTCGTCATGCGACGGCCGACGAGGCCACCATCGCCTTTGCCCGAAACTGACCGTGGCGTCGGGTCGCAACCGGAATCGTCTTTTGCCGCGGCGCGCGGCAGGGCGGAAGGCACGCGGGTGTATGTGCTGCAGACGGGCGAGACGCTGGTGTCGTTCGGCCAGTTGTTCAAGGGGAACGACGGGTGGGTGGGGATGCGGGCGGTGTGGAACATGGGCGCCGACGAGGCGACGGTGTTCTGGGTACCGGTGCACGCTTACCTGATCGTCCATCCACGGCAGGGCCCTATCCTGGTGGACACGGGCATCAGCCGCGCCCAGACGCAGAAAGGGTACTATTCGGCGCGCAAGGGCGGGCTGCCGGGGCTGATCTGGAAAGCAAGCGATAATTACCTGCCGCCTGAGCAGGAGCTGGTGTCGCAGCTGGAAAAGCTGGGCTACGCGCCGGAAGACGTTGGGCACGTGATCATGACTCACTTGCACGAAGATCACGTGGGCGAGCTGAATCGGTTTGCAGGGGCGACGGTGCACGTTTCGCGCGCGGAGTGGCACGACCGCCAGCGCATGGGCTATGGGCCGAGCTATGAAGCGATCCGGGAACCACACTTATTTTCGTTTGAATCGGGCCGCTTTCACGCCTTTGAGGCCAGCGAGGACCTGTTTGGCGACGGCAGCATCATCCTGGCGCCCACCTATGGGCATTCGATGGGCCATACCTCGCTTTTCGTGCAGATGGGCGACTACCAGTTGTGCCTCGCGGCGGACGCCCTATACACGCTGCGGCACCTCAACCCTGACTCGCTGAACGCCTTTAACTATTTCGGCGAGCGAGGGTTCGCCACGCAGGCGGACAGCGCGCGGCGGCTGGCGGCGATGCAGCAGGCGCTTCCTGACCTTATCTACATCCTCACGCACGATCCGTTCGACTACACATACCGGCTCGTGCAGCCATTTTTGGCGGACGGGGTGCTTTCGCCGCAG
>JAICPS010000190.1 GCA_025929715.1 Anaerolineae bacterium
AAAGCGTCGTAGGCGCCGGCCTCAGTCACGACGTGGCGCAGCAGATCGCTGCAGAATGGGCCTTCACGGCGAATCCAGGCGATTTCTTCTTGGACGGAGTGGCTGCCCTGCAGAAAGCGGCCGGTTTCCTTCTGCGAGCGCCGCCAGTTACGCGGCGCATCCACAGTGAAACGGTACAGGTGGACGCCATTAAGGAGGCTACGACCGGCAGGGTAGTCGTTGTTCCATGTCGTATAGTCATTGGCGCAGCTGGTGAGGACGTGGACCTGGAGGTCGGGCAGCGTCGCCAGGTTTTCGGCCAGCCAACGGGCGGCCGATTCGGCGCCCCCGTTGACGTCGGGGCCGTAACGCTGGACGACGATGGCGATTCGTCGCGCTCTCATACTAAGGCGCGGTCCAGGAAGTCATGGAACTTGAGGCGGACCTGCGCTTCGAGAAATTGCTGCACTCTCTGGCGCTGCGCGGCGATCAAGCGTTCGCGCAGCTCGCGGTCCGTAATCAGAATATCGGCCAGTTCTGCCAGCCGCTCGAAATCCTTCTTGTGCACTTTCACGCCGGCTTCCCCTAACGTGTACGGTACGCTGGCGGCGGCGTAGGCCAGGATGGGCAGGCCCAAGTACATACTTTCGACAAGCGGTTTGCCGAAGCCTTCGTGCTCACTCATCGAGACGTAGAGGTCGGCGTGGCGGTAGTAGGTGACCATCTCTTGCTGGCTGACCTTGCCGGTCAGCGTCACGGCCTCAGCCAGATCTAATTCCGCCGCCAGGCGCTCTACCCAGCCGTCATAGCCCATATCCCAGCGGTCGCCGACGAGGACGAGCTGCGCGCCAGGGCGAAAGCGACGGTAGCAGTATAGCAGCTTTATCAAGTCCTCTTGCTTCTTGTTGGGCGCCAGGCGGCCGACGAAAAGCAGCGTTGGCCCGGTGGCGTCGAGCTGCGCTGCGAGGACCGGGTTGTCGAGCAGATCATATTGCGCGGCGTCGAGGACGATGGGCAGTACGCCGGTGTCCGCATAGCCGGCATCGCGCAGCTCCAGCTCGTTAAAGGCGGAATCGGCCAGCGCCAGGTCGACGTGCGGCCGGAGATCGCGTAGCTGCTGCGCGCCAAGGTGGGCGCGTTGTGCCCAGGCAGGATCGACGTGGGTGAAGAAATGCGCGGGCGTGACGTTGTGATGTACCAGGACCAGGCGGATGCCATGTTCCTGCAGGCGGGCGGGCACATCCGAGCCGATGCTGTGATGGTAGATTGCTTGATTTTCCCGTCGCGTAGGACGCCAGTTGAAGAGCGGCTGCACGTCGTTCTGCACGCTTTCGTGAATGTGTTGGGCGTAGAGGTCGGAGCGGAAGCCAAGTTCGCGCAGCCAGCGGCAGAGGATCATCGCCTGGGTGGTGATGGCGTCGCCGGCGGTGGCGCCTGTGAGAAACTGGTGCAGAGGTCGTCCGCGACCCGGGCGCTCGCGGGCGTAGCGACTGAGCCGGAGGTCACTTGCCATGGGATTGCTCCCGATTCTGCTCCAATTCGTGCAGGCGGGCGTGGAGCCGGTCAATTTCCTGTTGTTGGACAAGGAGTAGGGCGCTCAGTTGGTGAAGGGCGGTGGAAAGCATGTGATTGGTCTGGGCCTGACGAGCCAGATGGCGGTTGACGTAAAAGAGGACAAGCCGGTGGGCCTGACTGCGCACTAATCGCCAGAACCGGCCGACGAGCGGCAGGCGTGTGACGGGCGATGGGGCAAGAACGACGTTGGTGGCGGGCGGCGGCAGTTCTTGCAGCTCGCGCAGCGTGTCGCGTAATTGCGAGAATTGCAATGGGGCTTGACCCTTGCCGGTAAGGTTATCAAGATCAGGCGTCTGCCCGTGGAAGGTGGGAAATTGGCGCGAAACGGCGCCAAGCTCGGCGTGGCGCTGTTGCAGCTGTTCTTCGACACGCGCCGACAGCGAAGCGGACGTTTCGAGGGCGTCGTCGATTTCAATCCAGGGCTCATTGTGCTCGGTCTTCATGTTTGTGCTGGCATACTGGCTTCCATTTGCCCGATAATTCCGGCGTATTGCTCGACGATTTGAGGCCAGCGATAGTTGTCGAGCACATACTGCCGCCCGTTCAGACCCATTTTACGGGCAATCGCCGAATGTTGCAGCAGATAGTCCACGGTTGCGGCGAACTCGGCGAAATTGGTGTAGTAGAGCCCGCCGTTGGCGCGCCGGCAATGCTCGCGCGTCACGGCGCAGCGGCCGTGGACGAGCACCGGGGTTTCTACAAGCCAGCTTTCCATCAGGACTAGCGAAAAGCTTTCGTTGAGCGATGGCTGAATGAGAGCTGTGGCGGCGGCGCAAGCGTCAAACTTGTCCTGCAGGCTGACGAAGCCCAGATCGACGACGGTCGCGACGTCGCCGACGGCGGGGGACGGCAGGAGAATTTGTCCTTTGCCAATGAGCAGTAGTTTGGGCGCGCTCGGGCTACTTTGCGAGTATTGCTGCCAGTAATCGAGCAGTTGTGGCACATTTTTGCCTGCTTCCCTGCGGCCTACATAGAGAAAAAAAGGCTCGTGGATGCCAAATTTCTGGCGAAAACGGCCGGCGTCGCCCTGGACGTCATCGTCCACGCCACCGCCCACGACTTCTCGAATCTGGCCAGGCCGCCTACCGTATAGGCGCTCGGAAAGCTCGCGCTCGGCATGCACGAAGAAGAGTTGCGCACGAACGGCGGGCATTACGCGGCGAAAGACGTCGAGGTAGGCGTAGGCCTCGTTGTGCAGGCAGGGAATGATCGCCGAGCGCTCGGGACTGATCTGGGCGCCACGGTAGGTGGTTGGGAACATGTATGGGACAAAGAAGAAGAGGTAGTCGCCGGAATTTTCGGCAATGAAGTCAAATAGCGACGGGCAGCGGAACATTTCGCGGAGAAAGAGCTGCTCGTCCACCTCCGAAACGGCGCGGCCGTGCATGAGTTGGAAGTTGACGCGGTCGAAGGCGGCTTTGTCCCGCTGCTGGACGGCAAAACGGCGCACGGGTACGCCGTCGAACGTGTCGAGGCCGGAAGGGTGATAGTTGATGGACCAATCGGCGTGGAAGTCGCGGATGCAGGTAGTGAGCACTTCTATGTCGAAGCCGGCCCTGCGCAGCCGCGTGACGGTCTGGCGCGTAATTGTTTCCATGCCGCCGGTGACGTGCGGGCCGTACCAGGGAGTGACGAAAGCGATTTTCATAAGAAGAATGGGACGCAGATGCCCGTCAACGGTAGCGCAGATTTACATGATTTTTCAAGTGATTAGCCAGAAAAATCTGAGTTATCCGCGTCATCTGCGTCCGCTTCAAGGGGTTCTCGGACATGCTACACGCGTGGGAGCGCGAGGAGGTCGAGGTGCTTAAGCCCGGCGGTTGCCGCGGCGGTATGAGCGTCGACGATTTCTTGTACGTCAGCGACCGGGCGCGTGACGCCAGAACGTTCCAGAATAGAGACGGTGTGTCCCTGCCAAAGCTGCTCGAGATACGAGCGGGGATCACAGTTGCTTGTGGCGCGGATGAGGTCTGGCGAGTATTCGCTTATCAGCGCCGGCCGGTGGTTGCGAAGCACGACCTGCATGCCCTGCCAGGCGCGCGGTTCGGCGCCCTCGATATCCATTTTGATAAGATCGATGCGCGACTCACCTTGAAGTGCCTCGTCCAGGGTCACAGCTTCGACGTGTGCAAAGTGTTCGTGTAAGCCGTGTAGCTCTTCAGGACGCATGATTCGCGCGTTACTGTCGGCGCCGCCGCTGGAGAGAGCGATCTGCCCCGCGGCCTCGGCGACTGCGGTTTGGTGCAGACGCACATTGTTCAGCTTGTTCTGAGCCAGGCTATGGCGTAGAAGATCACAGTTGTCCGAATTGGGTTCAAAGGCAATGACCTTACCGTGTGGACCTACGAGCGTCGCGGCCAGAAGCGTGAAGAACCCGACGTTGGCGCCGACATCTACGAAGGCGTCTCCGGGGCGCAGTAGACGACGGACGTGTTGAGCTACGTGAGGTTCGTACTCACGCGTTTGGATGATAGCCTTTCCGATAAAGAGGTCATTTGCCCGCGCGTAGATCTTGAACTCTGCGCACTCGACGAGGCTCGGTTTGTTACGCGCGGCATGAAGAGCTTTGAACTCCACACTTTTGAGCATGGCATCGACAATTGCGGATACGGGAATGTGTTTCGTACGTATCAGAGAACGCCAATAGGCAAGCCCGGCTTCATCTGGTTCCTTATTGAGAAGCAGGCGGTAGCAGTCACGCACATCTTGTTCGGTAGCAGCATTCGAGTGTGGCTGAGGATTAGCATGGCGACGCCCCAATAGGCTACGAATCGATGTTCTCACGGCTCGTCAGCGTCCTCATGATTGGGTATGGGTTCGTCTAGCTCTTTTGCGAGCAGACTGAGCGCCTGCAGCAGATGGGCGTTTACCTCGCGCTGTTGGGCGGTTACCTGGTTGACGTAGAAGAGCACAAGGTCGTGCAGCTTGCGGCGTATCCTTTCGAGAAGAGGACCGACGAGGGGAATGGGTACGCGCGTGACGTGGAGATCGACGCCAACCTGGTTGTGGGCCAAGTTGGCCTGGTAAAGGTGTTCGTAGAATTCGGGAGAGAAGCGTTTGCCGCCGACGTCGACGAGGCTCTGGCCGTGGCGGGGAAGGTTGCCCTGCTGTGCGAGGATGGCAGCGCGGATCTCTTGCATGATATCTTCGATGTTGATTTCGGGATCTGTGGGATGGTCCTTTTGTTCTGTCATTGGCGTCTATTTAACGTCATTCTGAACGGATCCCATGCTGCCTGGGGCGTCTGCGGAGCGAAGAATCTCGCGAGATGCTTCGTTTCACTCAGCATGACGGATACTATCACTCAACGTGGCTCAATGCTGTTCAGATTCAGCGTCCAGTTGACCTGGATGTTCCTGTGGGGCTTATGATCGAAGCTTCCTTCCAGGGCACTGCCGCCAATGGTGATCTCGCCGGACGTATAGCTAAAGTTGTGTCCCGCTAACCAGCCGGGCGCGCCAATCCAGTAGACGGAACGGCCGCTATTTTGCCAGCTTTCGATGGTTCTGACCAATGCGGCGTCGTCCAGCGCCTGTGGGTTGCGCAGGCTGTAAACGTCGAGGCCAAAAACGTAGTGCAGCGGGGTACCCAGCACGTCGCCCAGGCTGACGGGCGACCGGTCATCGAAGAGCAGCACGCTGTTGGCCGGTAGTTGTTCGTCGAGTTGGGCGAGCTGGACGCTTAGGCCGCGGTAGTCGACCTGGGTGACGAAGCCGCGGGCGGACCAGGCGATGGCTCCCAGCCAGGTGAGCGCCAGGATCAGGCCCACGACGCGGGAGGCGACCTGCCAGGTACTCTTCCAGCCCGGCGAAGGCGCCAGCAGCCAATATAAAAGGTACGCGGCGCCGACAATGAAGAACGGCACGGTGACGGGAACGTAGCGACGCATGGCGTAGATCTGGTGTGGATTGGCCTGAATGCGCCACAAGTAGAGGAGGGAAAAGAAGAGGCCGACGCCCAGAAGGGCGACCGTGCGGCGGTCCACGCGCCATATCAGGAGGCAGATGCCGGCGACGCCCAGCCAGACGCCCAGAGGAGAGAGGTACCAGCCCAGCCGCAGAAGGTTTTCACGATCGGTGAGCACGATAATCTGCCCGTCGTACCACTCGGTGTAGCTGGGCAGAGCGCCGTAGACGGGCCGCAGAAACCAGGCGTAGGCGGCGAGAAAGAGGAGGGCTACTATCGCCAGTCCCAAAAACGGGCGTCTCAAATCGGCCTCCCACAGCTTCTTGCCGTGGCGCAGCAGCAGCCAGGCGACCAGGAGCAGGCCGATTACCAGCCCCAGCAGTAAGGGCCAGAAGCGCGTACCCATGAGCTGGACGTACCCAACAATGCGCGTGAAATAGGGGCGGCTGATGAACGCGCCGTGCAGGGCGCTGTTCAGGCTGAGGAGGGCTAGTGGCAGGTAGAACCAGAGGTAAGCGCGGCGCATTTCGCGGCGGCCGAGTTGCCAGGCGACGGTAAGCAGGGGAATGGCCAGGATGAAGAGCATGTCGATGCGCGTGAGGAGCACGAGGCCCAGCGAAAGGCCCGCCAGCAAGCCCCACAGCCAAAGTGGCCGGCGTTGGGCGAGCCAGCCGCCGAGCGCCCAAAGGCCGGACCATAGGAGGTATTGGGTGAGGGTCTCCGTGACCGGATAGCGCGCAAACCAGACCTGGATGGCGTTGAGCGACAGGGCGGCGAGGGCCAGCATGGGGACAAGTAGGGCGGCAACCCTGGCCAGTACGTTGGAATGTGTCCAGTCTAGCGCCTGGCGCAGTGTCAGATAAACGGCAAGGCTGCCCAGGAGCGCCCACATGCCGGGCATCAGTAGGGTCGCATGAAGGGCGGAGTGTGAGCTACCGGACAGCGTTGCCAGGGAAAAAGCAACCGCCTGCCATGTTGGATGGAAGTGGAAGAAATCGGGGATAATGCGTCCGGCGCCAGCATCGGCCACGTTGAAGCCGGGAAAGAGGTAGGCGGGGGCAATGCCGGCGTTGGGAATAGGGCGCAGGATGGCGGGAAACAGGGCTGGATCGATCTGGGCCAGGGTCGGGTCGTCGACAAGGATGGCGCCGTGTTGCGCGATATGCGCGGCGGTGCTGACGTAAACACCGGCATCGGCGCCGCCCATGATGGTCTCGTGGGGCCGCAAGAAGAGCCAGAGGGCGGCGGGGAGCCAGAGGACGAGGAGGGCAAGTTCAACTAACCGCAAAGGACGCTGCGAGCGCAGAGACGACGAGGAGGAGTGGAGGTGTGGTTTGCTGATGAGCGCGAGGGTGATCGTGAGCAGGATCCAGAGGGCGGCTAGTAATTGGATGGTGAAGAGGCCGAGTTCGGCGAGGAGGAACGCCAGCCAGCCGGTGAGGGCCAGGCCGAGGCTGAGGGCGGCGAAATGGTGTTCGAGGGGATCGAGATCGGCGCGGTAGCGACGCAGGGCGAACCAGCCGGGGAGCCAGCCGCCAAGCAGGATGAGGGTCAGAACGACCCATTCAGCCATTGGGGGTCACTGGTGTTCGTGGAGCGACGATTTCGTCGATGGCCCGCATGTATGCGCGCGCGGTTTCGGCCGGGTGGTGGTGTGCCAGGGCGTAGGCGCGGGCCTGGCGGCCCATTCGCTCGCGCAGCTCTTCGTCGCGGGCCAGCTGCTGCATGGCAGCGAGGAGCGCTTCGTCATCCAGCAGCGGCGCCTTGAGTGCGACGTCGTCGGGTAGCTCGGCGTACCAGCCGTGGTCGTAGACGATGAGCGGACAACCGGCGGACAGAGCGCGCAGCGCCGCTGCGGAGGTTTCACCCAAGGTAGGATAACGCAGGTTGACGACGACGCTGGCGGCGGAGAGCCAGGCCATGAACGTTGGCAGGTCGTCGACGAAACCGGTCACGTAGACGTCGTCGTTTAAGTCTAGCTCATTGAGCAAGGCGGGTAAATTGACCTCGTCTTCGAACACCTCGCCGACCAACAGATAACGAGCCCGCGGCACCTCGTGACGCAGGCGGGCGAAGGCCGCGAGCGCCCGTTCCAGGCGCTTGGGCGCGGTTACCTGGCCGACACTGGCAAAAACGATCGCGTCCTCGCGCCAGGGCAAGCTGGGTGCGTGGGATGGCAGATCGTAGGCGGCGATGGGCGCTGGCACGACCCACACGGGCTGGTGCGGGCGTGTGGCATGAATGAGGTCGAGCGCGTGGCGGCTGTGCACGAGAACGCCCAGGCTGAGGTCTACGACGCGCTGGTTAAGGGTCAATTCGGCGAGCGGATGCTGCCGCTCGCCATAGCGGATAGCCCACGCGAGGTTGACGCCGGCAGCGCCCAGCACGTAGGCCATCTCGCGAGTGTAGCCGGGAAAGTCGCCGTGACCCACGGTGCGATGGGCGATGAAATGGTGTAAGACCACGTCATGCAGCACGGCGACGCCAGGGAAGCGGCGCAGGGAGCGGTAGATTTCTTCGTGGTGGGTGGTGTTGTTGCCGATCTGGTAGAGGGGCAGGTCGAATTGCGAGCGCCGCTGCGCGTAGTCAATTATGCGTAGAACTGGGAATTGGGCATGCAGCGCGGGATCGACGTTGGCGGGATCAATGCAGAACAGGGTCAGGTCGGCCATCTGCGCCAGATGTGGCAGAATCTCCCGGCTGTAATCGGCAATGCCGCTGCGCGCGGGCGGCAAGGG
>JAICPS010000727.1 GCA_025929715.1 Anaerolineae bacterium
AACGCCATTTTTTAATCCTTGCGTCCCAATCGGGGCAGTTCTATTTAGTTACGCGGCGGTAGACAGGATCAGCACCTGCACACCCCTACACCCACTCCACCACCCCCCTCCCTCCATCCACCCGCACCCTGTCGCCAACCCGCAGCCGCGCCGTGGCATTGCCCGCGCCGACGACCGCCGGAATGCCCAGCTCGCGAGCCACGATGGCGGCGTGCGAGAGCGGCGCGCCCACGTCGGTGACCACCGCCGCTGCGCGCGGGAATATCGGCGTCCAGCCCACGTTGGTCGTCACCGCCACCAGGATCTCGCCAGATTGCAGCAGGTGACCGTCGTCCGCGCTGCGCAGCAAGCGCACCACGCCCTCCACCACCCCGGCCGATGCCGGCAGGCCCTGCACCACGTTTCGTGCAGGCGTTGAGCCGTCTGTTGGCGTGCCGGCTTTCGCGTCGCGATGGGCGTCAAAAATGTCTGTCCGGCGTTCGGGGTCGGCGGCCCAGGCGAAGGGGTCAAAGGACCCGCTGATCAGTGCAGGATACGGCGGCAAACTCCTCAGGCGTTCATGCGCCTCGCGTCGCAGCGGTATATGCGAAAGCGCCGTGGATTTAATGGCAACACGCCCGTCCCGCAACACGGCCAGGAGCTCAGACAGCCATAAGAAGAAAACGCCATCGCCCAACCCGCTCAGTTCGCCCGCACGGAGGGCAAAAGTGCGCGCCGCGGCCGCCAGGCGCGTCGTTTCCGAGCGAATCGCCTCTCGCCCACGCGCCGCGGACGCTGCATCCACCAGCTTAGCCTGCGTGCGGGCGGATTCTTTTGGAAAGCGCAGCAAATAGCGCTGCCAGGCTGCCGCTTTCTGTGCCTCGCGCCGCGCGAGCAATGCGTGCGCGTCCACCTCCGCAAGGGTTTCCAGCTGCCTGTCCAGCCACTGCGGATCTTCCGCGGGACGCGGCCAGGACACTTCGAATTCGTGCGGTCCGCGGTGCCTGTAGGCCTGTAGATACGCCTCGCGGCTCATCTCGCCGCGCGCGACGCTCCACAGGCCGAGCAACGGACCGAGACTGGCTAACTGCTCGCCTTCCACGCTGACGCCCGACGGCAAGAAATTGGCGTCCTCTTCTCCTACCTGCGCCGCCAGCCGGCGGCGCAACCGCCGGTAGCTGTTCTCATAACGCGATGTGCCGGCCTGCATCACCCGGTACGCGCGGCGCAGCAGCGGATCGAACTGCTGCTGCCACAAAGCCAGCAGGTCGCCTTCCGTCTCAGCGGCCTCAATAGCCGCCAGCAACGCCGCTACCTCGGCCGGCATCGCGGCCGTAAACGCGGGCAGCTGGCGCAGGCTGCTGCTACGGCGGCTCTGGGCGCGAACGACGAATGGCACGAAGGCGCGCAGCGCCGTCAGGCGCCGGAAGGGGATGATGGGAATTGCCACGTCTTCGGGCAGATTGCCAAGAAACTCCTCGCTTTCGCGGTTCATGCGCTCGCGGCTGTAACCAAGCGCCTGCATGAACGAAGCAAACAGCGTCAGGTTGATGTAGAGGCGGCCGCCGATATTACCCATCAATTGGTCGTCCCCGGGTAGCGGGTTGTCAAACGTTTCATCTATATAGATCCGCATCAGCGACCAGGTCAGCGGCGTCATCACGCCCGGCAGCGCTTCGCCGAAGTTGGCGTTGGACCACAGGTAGTCGCCGCTTAAGCTGTCGTTCCAAATGCCCGTATCTGGGTTGTAGGACTTTTGCGAGTTCACTCTACTCACTCCTGATCGCCCTCCTGGCGATAACTCCCCCACCCTACGGCGCCGCTAGCCTGCCGGCGAGTGGGTTTTGTAGCAAATAATTAAAAAATTAGATATACCTAAAATAATATGGAAAAGCGAGCCTTTGTCAAGTGGTGACCCGGGATGGGTGGGGTCATTTCGCCCCAAATACGGGGGATTACCCCCATAATCATGCTTGCGTTTCTCGATTAACATAAGTGTAGCGACAAGGTGC
>JAICPS010000218.1 GCA_025929715.1 Anaerolineae bacterium
ATGGGGTTCTGCGTGGCGAGCACGAAGAAGGGGGCGGGCAGCGCGTAAGTTTCGTTGGCGATGGTTACGGTGTGCTCCTGCATCGCTTCGAGCAGCGCCGACTGCGTTTTGGGCGTAGCGCGGTTGATTTCGTCGGCCAGAATCAGGTTGGCGAACACGGGCCCGGCCTGGAAGCGAAAAACGCGCTGCCCGTCGGGTGTCTCTTCCATGATATCCGTGCCCGTGATGTCCGCGGGCATCAGGTCGGGCGTGAACTGGATGCGGCTGAATTCCAGGCTCAGCGCCTGGCCCAGTGTGCGAATGAGCATCGTCTTGCCCAAACCCGGCACGCCTTCCAACAGAGCATGCCCGCCGGCAAGAATGGCGACGAGCACATGCCGCACGACTTCATGCTGGCCGACGATGACCTTGCCGACTTCGGCTTCGATGGTGGCGGCAGTGTCGCGGAATTGTTCGGCGGTGAGCGGTGTTGCGGGGGTTTCGATCATTGCGGTTTAGCCTCGGAAATTGGAGATTAAATCTCCCAATCTCCAATCTCTACTCCTCCAACGACGAAAAATAATCGCGTATATACCCCTTCAGCCCCAACGGAATCGGCTCTGTGTCCAGCGCCTGGTAGGCGGCGTCGCGGTAGTCGGCGAAGACTTCATTATAGGGTACGAGGCTTTCTTCGTCGCCGAAGGCCGTGGGGCGCTCGTCGAGCAGGCCACCGCAGGCGTCGGGGTTGGCGATGCACTCGGCGGGTAGCTCAATCTCTGCGCCGGGCTCGCCGCTGGGGTCAGTGAATTCGGGCACGAAGACATTTTCGGTATGGCCCGTCTCGCCGCCAATCCCGCCTGCGCCGCCGCCGACGCCGCCGGCCCCGTCAACGTCGCCGCCTTCACCACTGCCAGAACCGTCGCCCTCTCCGCTACCAGCGCCCTGTCCGCCACCTTCTCCTTGTCCCTGACCTTCGCCCTGGCCCTGACCGGGGCCTTCGCCCTGGCCTGCGCCTTGCTGGCCTTGCCCGGCCTGGGCCACTTCCTGGCGACCCTCGCTAAGCTGGCCCGCGGCGGCTGCGGCCTGCTGCGCGGCGGCCTGCTCCTGGGCGCGCTGCTGCAGGTCGCCTGCGGCGTCGCGCAAGGCGTCCTGCGCGGCCGCGACGTCGCCCTGCTGTAGCGCCTCGGCGGCTTCATTCAGCGCGGCAGAAATCTCGCCATCAGTCTGGCCCAGCGCGGCGGCTGCCTGCTGCAGCGCCTCGGCCAGCGCGGCCTGCTCCTCGGCGCTCAGCTCGGGCAGGGAGTCGGCCAGGTCGTTGGCTGCGGCGCCGGCCTGGGCCAGATTGCCATTTTGCAGCGTCTGGCCTAGCGACTGCGAAGCGCTTGCGCCGGCAAGTGGATCGGCCGCCGATTGCAACGCGCGCTCCAGCCCTTCATTGCTGTTCGCCGCCTGCAAATCGCGCAGGTCGGCTTCGGCCTCGGACAGCGTAGCCACGGCCTCTTCTTGTGTCAGGCCGCCTTGACCCAGTTCCTGCAGGGCCGATTGCAGCGGCTCGACAAGCGCTTCCTGCTGTTCTTCGGTTAGCTCGGGATTGGCCTCGATTTCCTCGACGAGGGCTTCGATTTCTTCTGTCTGTTCGGCTATGGACTGCTCCACAGCGCGCTGCGCGCGCAGAATATCGGCCTGCGGGTTAGGCAGCCAGACGGCGGCGACGAGCAGGACCAGCGCCAGCAACAAAACGAGCCAGTCGCGGCGTTCGGCTTTGAGCGGGAGGGCAGCGCGGATGTCGAGGCTGGAAATCACGCGCACGGCGTCTGCCAGCTGCTGTTCGGCCAGCGCGGGCGGCGTGGGCAGGCGGCCCCCGGCGATTTCCACGGCGGCGCTGGCGCGCTCGTGTAGACGAAAATGGCGGTCGGCAAAATGCGCCTGCTGCAATAGTGTGCGCCGTTGTAGCAGCAGCGCCACGGCGGCGGCGGCCAGGCCCAGCAGCCCCAGCGCCAGCGCCGCATTACCCACCTGCGCGTTATCCAGCAACGGCCACAACCGCGCCGACGCCGCGACCGACGCCGCGACCAACAACCCGGCCAACAGCCCACGGGGCAGCCACACCAGCGCATCGCGCAGATGGCGGCGGCGGTTGATTTTGTTGAGGTGAGTGGTCAGGTGGTTGAACATGTTACCTGTCCGGTATCCTGCGAACGCGCGACACTGCCAGGACGTAAAGAATCACTGCTAGCAGTGTGTAAAGGACCAGGTAGAGGGTCCAGGGTGAGAATATTGTGACAGTATAGCCGCCGATTGTTTGCATTGTATAGAACAGGGCGTCTTCTTGTAGCAGGAGGATTTCGCTGATGACGATGGTGGCAGGCAGGTTAGTGGACGCGAGCATTAGGCCGATGTAGGTGAGGACGACTTCGGCGACAGGGGAGGCGATGACGGGATTGAAGAAGACGCCGCCAATGAGGGGCAGGATGATGAGGGCCGCGGATGGCAGGCCGACGGTCAAGAAGAGGGCCGTGGCGAACGTGCTGATGCTGGCGGCAAGGGTGGAGCGCATGATGCTGGAGTAGAAAAGGCCGATGAGGGCGAAGGCGACGGCGGACACCAGGATGAGCAGCTCGGCGACGACCATTTCGATCAGCGAGACGCCGCCCAGCAGGAAGGCGATGCTCTGGATGGGCAGCGAGGCCAGGACGAGCAGGAAGACGTAGCCAAGCGAGGAGACGAGTTTGCCCGTGACAAGCGCCCTGGCGGGAAGCAGGGTCGTGCGCAGCAGATTGTAGGTCTGGCGCTCTTTTTCGCCGGTGATGGCCCCGGCGGTGAAGGCGGGCCCGATGTAGATGACGAGCAACACCTGGATGCCGACGACGGTTCCAAAAATCGTCTTGCCCGCCAGCCGCGGATCAGGCCCAAACGGGTTGTTTGCCGCCGCAGCGTAGACCAGGTAGACCAACGACACAAAGCCGCTCATCAACAGCAGGTAAATGGTGAGAACCACAAAAGCCCGCCGCCCGCGCATGCGGCTGCGGAGTTCTTTGGTGGTGACGGGGTTGTGAAGGACGCTCATCTCACTATTCCCCTCGTCGCCTGCAAAAACACATCTTCCAAATCCCCCGTCTCTTCGCTAAAGGAAAGGACCGGGATGCCCTGGCTGATGAGGGCAGCGAGAAGAGCGCTGAGGGCATCGTCGTCTCCGCTGAAGTCGAAGCGCACGGCGTCGCGGGGCAGGTCGGCTTCGGGAGCGGCGGCGATACTGTGCACGTCCGGACGCCGTAAGAGAAATTCTTGCAAAGGGGCCAGCGAACCGAGCACGCGCACCTGAACCAGGCGATGAGCTCGCAATTTGCGCTTCATCTCCTCCATGTCGCCGTAGGCCACCAATTGGCCGGCTTCCAGAATGGCGATGCTGGTGCAAATGTCGGCGACTTCGGAGAGGATGTGCGAGGAGAAGAAGATGGTCTTGCCCATGTGCTTTAGCTCGCGCAGCAGCTCGCGCATTTCGATGCGCGCGCGTGGATCGAGGCCGCTGGCGGGCTCGTCCAGAATCAGCACCTGTGGGTCGTGCGTCAGCGTGCGCGCCAGGCAGAGGCGCTGCTTCATGCCGCGGCTCAGCTCTTCGACGAAGGTTTCTTTCTTATGGCCCAGGTCCACCAGCGCCAGCAGATCGTCGATCATGCCCGGGCGAGCGGCGGCGGGTGTGTCGTAGCAGGCGGCGAAGAAGTCGAGGTATTCCCAGACCTTCATGTCTTCGTAGACGCCGAAGAAGTCGGGCATGTAGCCAATGGCGCGGCGCACGGCCTGTGGCTCGCGGGTCACCTCGTGCCCGGCTACCCAGGCGCTGCCAGAGGTGGGCTGCAACAGCGTCGTCAAAACGCGCATCGTCGTGGTCTTGCCCGCGCCGTTGGGCCCGATGAATCCGACTACGGCGCCTTCGTCGACGGAAAGGGACAGGTCGTCGAGGGCGGTGAGGCCGTTGTAGCGTTTGGTGAGGTTTTGGATGTCGATGATGGTGGGCATTTATTCCAAATCTCCCGTAATTACGGGATAAATCCTCTCAATCGTCAACCCCTGACTACTGCTACTATTTTCGAGACGCATGCGGACCGTGTTTTGTTCCCCGATAAAGGGTTCGAAGTCGGCGATGCCGATGTTGCCCCAGACGACGTTGGGGACCTGAATCCACGCTTCCTGCGGCCAGTTCCAGAGGTGCAATTCGGGGGCGGGGCTGCTGCTGTCGGGGGAGGTGAGGCTAACCTGGAACTCAGTCACGTCCATGTTCTGAAAGGCGGGCCAGGGGGTGAAGGTGAGGTCGATGCGGCCGAGGGGCAGGTAGAAATCGGTGATGGTGGTGGTGTAGGCGCTGCTATCGCTATCTACTATCCAGTCGAACAGCGCGGGCGGGACGCGGACGCCCTGGCCGCTGGCGACGACGTTTTCGATGGGCAGTTCCAGGAAATAGAGGGTGGTGGCCTGCTGCTGCACGGCTTCGCCCGGCAGGTCGGGCATGGAGATGGCGAGCTGCGGTTGCCGGGACCAGCCGACAAGCGTCACCCTTTGCTGGGCATCGTTATGCACGGGCTGTGGGGCGCCGCTGTAGTATTGCAGCGATTCGAGGAGCTGAAAGCGGGCTTGCACCTGCTCGTCGCTGTAGAAGTCACTCGTACCAAGCAGCATTTCGTAGTGGGCGCTTAGCGTTTGGCCGGAGCTGAAGCTGGAGCCGGGGCCGCTTATCGCCGAGGATGTGCTTCCGAGCAGCGCCTGACTCTGCGTGGCGCGCGCGCCGGGTTGCAGGTCGCCCAGGCTGATGAAGCTGCCGCCAACCAAAATTCCGGCCTTTTCCAGCGCAAAATCGCTGTTGTTCTGCACATCTATCTCGATGCGCGCGTCGGAGCCGTCCAGGCTGAGCCGCGCGAGACCATCAAAGGGGGGCAGCGGCTCGTAGCTGTTGGCGACGTAGGTTTCGATGCCGCTGACGTCCACACGCACGTCTTGCAGCGTCACGTTTGCGCCCTGGCTGATCGCTTCTTCGCTGCCGGAGCCGGAGATTTCGCCAAAATTGCGGCTAAACGGGCGCACCAGGCTGTCGGCGGGTAACTGCACGTCGTACACAGCGCGGCGCGGCGAGTAGATGCCCAGCAGCGTGGTAGTGTGCGCCTGCGAACCGTCGATAGCGCCGTAGGCTACCGAAATCTGGTTGAGAATAACGTCGTTGCCGCGCAGTTGGAAGCCGGCGACGTAGGCCAGCGCCGAAAAAATGAGGATCAGTGCGGGGATGGTGACCCAGGCCAGCTCGCGCCGGCCGAGACGGCGCACGACGTAGTAGTTCGCCGGGCCGACGATGACCACATATAGGCCAAGGAAAAAGAGCAGGCCGAGCACCGAGGGCAGCGCCAGGGCCGGTAGACTGGAGAGCGCTTCGGTGGCCATGTAGGGGTTTTGTGGGCCGTGGGCCCAAATTGGTTCTGGGACTGTTACGCCGGCAATCTCGGCCCAGAGCGGTTCGCTGCCGCGCCAGTCGAGGAGGGGGGCCAGGGTGGGGTCGAGGGCCAGGAAGTAGACGGCGCCGCGCCCTATTTCGCGCCGCGCCAGGAGGGGAAGGTCGCCTTCGCCCAGGATGATCGCGCCGCTGCGCAGAGCGCTTTGCGCCACGAGATAGGGGCCGGGGTCGCGAAAGGGGACACCCACGCGCTGCGCCAAGGCGGGTAGATCGGGCACGCTGGTGGAGCCTTCGACGGTGACGGGAAGCAGCTCCTGCACGCCGGCAGCGGTCTGCTGCCAGCCTGGTCCGCCGGTGACCACCAGCCGCCCGCCCAGGCCCAGCCAGCCGCGCAGCGCCTCTTGCTGTTGGCCGGTGAGCCGCGCGCTGTCCACGTTGTTCAAAATGAGTACGTCGAGCGCTTCCCAGGCGACGCCTACTTGGGGCAGGTCCTGGAGGTCGAGGAGGGCCGCGCCGGCATGGCCGCTGCCAGCGCCAACGGCGCCGCCTGCCTGCTCCAGAAAGGTCCACACGCCCGGCTCACTGCTGACCACGCCGTAGAGCACTTCGGTCTCGCCGAGGAGGTCGAGCGCGTCGCTCTGCACCTCGCGCACGAGGCGACCCTGGGAGTCGAGCAGCTCGACGGTGAGGCGGCTGACGAAGCCGGGCAGGTGCACGAAGAGAGTGGTGCGCTTGTCGGAGCGGTTGGGCAGGCTGATGGGCTGGCTGTAGACGACTTCTTCGTTGGGCCCGGAGACGGTGACCGCGACGCGAAGCAGGCCTTCGATGTCGCCGCCCTCGTTGGCCACGTGAACGGTGACCGGCGCCCAATCCTCGCTGCGATAGTAGCCGTCGAAGCCGGCCTGCACGGACATTTGTAGCGCGTCGTCCTCCTGGGCCTGGCCGGGAGCGGTGAAGAGGAGCAGGCCCAGGAGAAGGAAGACGATAGGTCGGTATGGTCGTTGCATTATGATGCTTTACGGATTTGATGGCTCATGGTTGCGGTTGTTGTGCAAGGTGTTCAAGATGCGCAAGGTGTGCATGTATGCAGCAAGGGCCGGAGAATGAACTCTCAGGCTAAGATAAGGAAGCGTGTTAAAACGTGCTGCCGACTGTGTGTTCGTACATAGGTCGAGCTATTATAGCACCGATCACTATTTGACGGTCGGCGGGCGGGGCGGGAAGCACGAACGCTTCAGCGAAACTCGATGGTGTAGTCAGCGATGGGGGCGTCGGGGCGGTGGCGCTCGATCCAGGTGACGGCGTGCTCGAGAACGCTGTGTAAATGACCCGCGTCGTTGCCGACGGTGACGATGCAGATGACGGCGGATTGCCACAGGTCCTGATGGTCCACTTCGGCGACGGCGACGTTGAACTGGCGCGGCAGGCGAGCAAGGATGGACTTGAGGATCTGGCGCTTGTCCTTCAATGATTCCACCCCGTATAGCGTGAGTTCGACGGTGCAGGCGGCGATGAGCATGGAGGGGATTGTAGAGGAGTGGGGGAATGGGGCAAGTCTAGTGCGAGCTTCGATACTTGCGGGAGAAGTATTCTTGTAGCAGGTGGTGGATGAACATGTAGCCGCCTCCCACTCGTCGCAACATGCCAAACTGCGCGGCGTGTTCGAGAAAGCGCAGGAGTCCTATCCCGGCCTGGGGCCAGGACCAGCCCAACGCTTCAATCGGCCGAATGTCTTGACGGTAGTCGGTTCCGATGAGATAGACTGAACGAATGCTGAAAGCAAAGCTAGCGCCATACTACCGCCCATCAACACGAGCGGCTCCGTTAACCCTAAAGCTATACCTAGCCAGCCCGCCAGCACAGGCGACAGTACAGCGGGGAACTGCGAAATGATCGCGCGCACCCATTGCAACACAAACCACGAATATGGCCGGTTCGTTTAGGGTTGCCTAGGTTTGTCTCTCCTCCGTTGCTAGCCCACTCACCTCTGCTTCTGGATCGCTAAACACAACACTCATTATTTCGAGGAACAACGGCGATC
>JAICPS010000360.1 GCA_025929715.1 Anaerolineae bacterium
CAGTTCGTTCTCTCCTTGAGTATCGCATTTTTCGTGGCAACACTCCAGGTTTCATTCCGCGACACGCAATATCTGTTGGGCATCGCGTTAATGTTGGGCTTCTTCCTGACGCCAATCTTCTATGAATTGACGGCTATTCCGGCGCGTTACCAGCGTATGCTTCATCTGAATCCTATGCATGTGCTCATTGAAGCATACCGTGACATCCTCGTGCGAGCGTCCGCGCCCGATCTTGTCTCGCTGCTGATTCTGGGCTCACTTTCGTTGATTCTGCTGGCTACCGGCTACCGTTTATTTAGCCGCGCCAGTTATCGCTTCGTGGAGCAGATCTGATGCCGGCTATTAGCGTACGGGATCTCGGTAAGTTGTATAGGCGCTACGACTCTAATCGACCACGAACGTTACAGGAGTCGGTGATACAGGGGATGCGCAGGTTGGCGCCGCAGGAGCAATTCTGGGCGCTGCGGCACGTGGAGTTCGACGTGGAGCGTGGAATTATTGTAGGCGTAATCGGTTCAAATGGGGCCGGCAAGTCGACTTTGCTACGCCTGATAGGAAGGGTAGGCGCGCCCGATGAAGGAGAAGTCGAGGTTCGCGGGCGTGTTGGATCATTATTGGACGTCGGTATTGGCTTTCACCCCGATTTGACCGGGCGCGAGAACGTTTATATAAGCAGTGTAATCTCGGGACTGACGCGCAATCGCGTGCACGAGCGATTTAACGATATTGTCGCCTTCGCCGAGCTAGAGGAGTTTATAGACAGTCCGCTGCGCACGTATAGCGACGGGATGCAAATGCGTCTGGGCTTTGCCGTCGCCATACATACGGAACCGGACATTCTGTTGATAGACGAGGCGCTGACGGTGGGCGATATGGCCTTTCAGCGCAAGTGCCTGGAGCGGGTGGTCAGATTCAGGAATCAGGGCGGTGCTATTCTCGTCGTGTCACACGATCTCGATTTATTAGCCGATCTTTGCGACCATATTCTCTGGCTGGATCGCGGTCAGATGGCAGCTTACGGCCAGTCAGCAGAAACGGTAGAGGCCTACGTGAGTCAATCGTCGGCGACTTAGGACTAAGGAGAAAAGACAAGCAGGGCGAGCTTATGGATGTACAACGGAATGCTGAGGCTATAAGCCTGCGGCGAATGAAGCTGGACCAATGGACGGCATTACCGGACCGATCCAGCGTGCAACTCGTGGCATTGGCAGTCATCACGTTAATCGCGGCTCTACTGCGTTTCTACAAACTGGGAGAGTGGAGCTTCTGGGGAGATGAAATGCTGACCGTCGTCGATGTGCCAGATGGGTTCAACGAGGGCATCTTCCGCCGCTCATTCTCTCTGTCCTTGATCCAGGCGGTTATTGGTTGGTTAGGAACCAGCGAATGGAGCGCGCGCCTGGCGCCGTCTATCATTGGCATTCTTACTGTGCCCGTGCTCTATCTTCCCATACGCCGGCTTCTCGGTCCAGGGGTGGGGCTCCTTTCTATGTTGCTCCTGGCCTTATCACCCTGGCACGTTTACTGGTCGCAGAATGCTCGCTTTTATACGTTACTCTTGCTCTTTTACACGCTGGCGCTCCTTTTCCTGTTTTGGGGCTTCGAAGAGCAGCGGCCTTTGATGGTGCTTTTAGGCGTGCTTTTCCTTGGATTGGCAGCCCGGGAGCGGTTGTTGGCGCTATTTCTTATTCCGGCTTACGCTAGTTACGTTGTGCTCGCATGGGTCTTTCCCGTTCGGAAATCACGAACGTTTCCACTCCGTTCGCGTTCGCTGTTGTTGCTCCTTGTTCCTATAATGTTGGCGGTATTCTATGCCCTACCTTACTTGCGCAACCCGACTGGGTGGTTAGCAGGGTTTGGCGGGTCTAACAATTCTCCCCTGTGGATCGGCGCCGGCGTGCTTTACTATCTGCGACTGCCGGTAGTAGCGCTGGCTGCGGCCGGCGCTGTTTCGCTGATCTCCGAGCAGCGCCCTCTTGGCTTGTTACTGTCTCTTAGCGCTGTTATCCCGCCACTCGCGCTGGTAGTTGTCGCCCCTTTTCACTACACGGCCAACCGGTATGCCTTCGTCAGCCTGACCAGCTGGCTGATTCTCGCTGCAGCCGGCGCGATGGCGCTGATTCCGCTGATCTCCCATAAGCAAGTGTGGCCTGCCATGGCTATCCTCGTGATCCTATTATCAGATCCGATCGGCGAATTAATTCTATATTACAACTACAATAACGGTAACCGAGATGATTGGAAGTCCGCCTTCGCCCTGGTGCGCGATGCTCAGGGAGTCAACGATCTCGTCGTCAGTAACCATCAGCCGGTGGCTGACTTTTACATGGGTAAGCCGACGCTGCGGATCGGCCGCATCGACTGGCCCGAAGCGATCGTGAACAGTGAGGCGCCGGTTTGGATCGTGCAAGACATGACGATGCACGATTTTTTTCGACGTGAAGACGAGTGGATCAGAGCCAACGCACGGCTAATGGCCGTTTTCGACAATCACGTCTATGGCAGAAATTTCAGAATGAGGGTCTTCTATTACGACCCTGGCGGGTAGCGGGGGAGCAAAACTTCTTTGCTTAATGCAAGCAAGCGTTGTTAACTGCTGAGGTCTGACAGCGCCACCTGCGCCGGTTCGAAATTCTCGTTGTACTCAAGCGCTTCGCGCATGTGGCCGATGGCGGTGTCTATGTCACCCTTCGCGGCATAGGCTAGCCCCTGGTAGTAGTACGCGTCCTCGTGTCCCCCAGCCGTGTAAGCTGTTGCGTACCCCAGGTCGATTACATCCTGGTAACGACCCACCCCGAGATACGCCTCGAATAGCTCAAACTGGTACCACAGCATGCGCAGCGGTAGCCCAAGGCGCCGCGCCTCGTCGAAGGCCGCGGCTGCATCCTCCATGTTGCCCTGCAGCGTGTAGGTAGAGCCCAGAGTGTGCCAGGCGAAGACGTCGTCTGGATTGGCCTGCACTTCGGCCTGCGCGGTGTTGAGCGCGTGAACCAGCATGCTCTCATCGTCAAGCACCGGTCCCAGAATGGCATGCAGCGCCTCTTCCCGCTGGGGGTCATAAACGACGATGTACTTGCGATTAAAGACGCGCCAGGTGCGATAGAACTCGTCGAAGGGAATACGCCGGTCGGGTCCAAAGTAGGAGTCCTGCGCGATGAAATAGCGTTCGGCGGCATCATAGCCGGTAAAAAGGCGATAGTGACCCATGCCGCCGTTGTCTTCAGGCAAGATCCAGTCTTCGACGATCACAGGGAAGCTGTTGCTGATCAATTGCTGCAAGAGTTCCAGCGTACCGCCGACGCGGACGATGGCGCCGAACCCCTGGCTCCGCGCGTAAGCCGCCATCTGCTCGGGGCTTACGTTTTTGTCGTCGGGATTGGGTTTAAGCACGGACGCCGTTTCGCGCTGGTGCAAATCAAGATCGAAGTAGCTGAGACTCATGGCCATCGTCGTAGGCCCACAGTTGTTCCAGCCCTGCGCCGCGTGGTTAACCCCCTCCAGGTGGATTTCCTGCGCCACGGGCGTCAGGGGAAAGCTGGTCGCCGTGGGCGTCCCCGTTGGGGATGGCGTTACTGTAGGCGCCAGCGTCGGCGTGGCTTCAGGTGTCGCGGAAGTCAGGGGGCTCGGAGTGGGCTGAGGCGTGTGCAGCAACGGTGTCGGCGGCACGGCGGAGGGCGCCAGGGTGGCGATGCTCGCTAACAAGCGCTCCCGTTCTGCGGCGGATGCGGGCGGCGGCGTCGCCGTCGGTAGCTCCGGACGAAAGCTAAGTAGATAACTGCGGGCCATGTATGGCGCGGCAAAAACGCGGCGCTCCCATGCCTCGTCGGTGCGTACGAGGTAGAAAATGGCGCCGGCAGCGACGCCGCAGAGAATCAGCAGCGCGAAAAAGAAAAATAACAGTCGTCTGCGCATTGTAATCCAGTATACACGGAATGGCGGGCGACTGCCGCTTGTGCGGGTCGAACTTTAAGCAAATATTGTGTCCTACAGCCCTTCGAACAGGTCGGATTCCAACTTCCGCCCACCGTTGACCAGGCTGTAGGCGCGGTAGTAGTGGCGCACACCGATCAACGTGCGGTGTTGAGTCTCGACTATGTCCTCAAACGTGCCGAGCGTGGGTAGCTGCGTCTTATGGCAGCGCGCGGCCTGCAAGACGTCGCGCCAGTAATCGTCGCCGTCAATGCGCGTGGTTACGGCCCACGGTTGCCAGCCATGGAACTTGCGGACATGGCCGTCGACCTCGAAGTTCATACCACCAACCATCTCCTCAAACAGCGCAGTCTCTTCCAGGGTTTCGGTAAAGTAGTAGAGTTTGTTGACGCGGTGAGCGTTGTTGCCGCCTTCCGCGTCTGTGTAACTGTTATCTGCTGCCGCAACTAGCGCGGCCGTCGTGAACTGCGAAATCGCAATATGGTCGGGGTGGCCGTAGGCGCCGTCGGGGGCAAAGGTGATCACAACCTGCGGTCTAACGCGACGCACGTGCGCTGTGATTTGGGCAATGGCTTCCTGGGCCGGCGCCTGGTCCAGGTCGCCGTCGAAATAATCGAGAAAGCAGACCTCAAACACGCCAAGAATGTCCGCCGCAGCGCGCAGCTCTTGTTCACGGATACGCCCCACGCCTTCGGGATCGGGATGGTGAGGCGGAATGCCGTTCCAACCGCGCTGGCCTCTGGTTGCGGTGAGAACGTAAGTCTCGACGCCTTCGGCGGCATACTTGGCCAGCGTGCTGCCGACGCCGAGCGTCTCGTCGTCGGGATGGGCCAGAATGCACATGAGACGTCTGGTACCAAGCGTGGTCATAGATTGCCTCTTTTAATCGTTGTCGCTTTCCTGACAGCCTATTGTTGGGCGAATAATTCGCACATGTTAACGGCTACAAGTATGATAGCTTTATCAGCTTGATGCTACACGCCTGACCTAAACGTAACGATATTTTATCACAGTAGCATAGAGCTATAGAGCATTTGTCCATGAATAAAACACGAATGAACTACTTCCTAAGATACTATGATGGCCGCTACGGGCGGTGGCTCTTCAGGCATAGACAAGCGTGGACACCAATAACTCCTTGATCGACGAG
>JAICPS010000443.1 GCA_025929715.1 Anaerolineae bacterium
CACGGGTTCTGGGAGCAGTTTATGGGCAGCGAGGTGACGGGCCGAGTGCTGCGCCTGCCGGGCCGGGGGGACGTGGAAGCGAATGCCCGTTTCTTGCTAGACCAGTTCCGAGAACAGTTGCCGCTGCCGCTGCTCCTGACTGGGTTGGCCGGGCTGTTCTGGTATGCCCGTTCCCGCCCGTGGTGGGCAGTAGGGTTGCTGGGCATTGTGCTCACGGTGTCTGCTTTCGTCTTTCTATTTCCGCCGGCAGTCTGGGCGCCCGCCGTCGTGTTGCCCGCCGTCGTGGCCCTGGTCGCCGGCCTGGTTCTACTGGCCCAGGCCATGACTGACGACAGACGTGCCCGCGTCTTACTTGCCGTCCTTTTTTTGGGCGCTGCCGCCTGGCTGGCGCGTAACAATTGGTCCTTTGTTCACAACCTGGTCACTGACCCTACCGGCACGGAGGTCATTGCAAGTCTGGAACGACTGGAATTGGCAGCAAGAGATGGGGAAGAGCCGGTTGTCGCCATCCCCTGGGGTACACACTATTTTGCTGCTGCCTTTGGCCAACTGGTGGAAGGGCGATTTCCCGGCCTGCTGCTCGTGGACCACCGTGCCGATTTCCGGCGGCTGGCCTCGGACAACAAGCAGCTCCTGACGCCTGTTTTTACGCTGGGGTACTGGCCTCTGGACTGGTGGCAAAATCGACTGGGACCAGTCCACCTGGACGAGGCGGCTCCGGAGTTCGTGCAAATAAGCCCACAGGGACAGTCGCTCGAGACACCGCCATCCAGCACGCCCTTTGATACGGGAGCTGGGATAAAGCTTTGGGCAGACGTTGTAGCGGCAGGCGCGGAGACTCTGCTGCTGACTCTATGGTGGCAGCCGGTGGAACTGGTCGCCATCGACTACCGGGTTGCCGTCCACCTGGTTCGTCGGGACCCACCTCAGGACCCGGCCGATCTATTGGCGCAGGCGGATGTCGTTCATCCAATCGACGGCTGGTATCCGACCAGCCGCTGGCAGCCTGGCGAGGTAGTGCGTGATTCGTACCTCATCCCTCGCCCGATGATCCAATCTGCGACCGTCCGCGTGGCCCTTTACCGCCAGACCGAAGCAGGGGATTTTGAGAACAGTGAGTGGTTGTCACTGCCGCTGCCATGAGATCAGAAAGCACAGGGGCAAGATCAGATGCAGGAGTGAGGGGCACTTAATTTTGGATCGTTAATCTGTGCCCTTCTCCTCCTCAACTAACTCACTCTCCTCACCCGGTTGCATTACCCCAATCAGGTCGGTAATCGCATTGTAGAGCAACAAGACCACGGCAATCAGCGCGCCGCCGAGGGCCGCGCCATAGACCAGCGTCAAGTAGTAAACAATCCTATACCAGCTCGACGGAATGTCGGCCGATTCCGCCAGCGGCACGCTGATCAGCAAAAGCCAGATGAGAGCTGCGGCAAACGTGACTGTGTCAACGAGGGCAATTTGCCGCACACGATCGTAGTGCACGCGCTTTAACCGTGTTCCCTGCCCGCTGCTAAAGCTAATCAGCGTCAGCATCAACGCCAGAATCGTGGCCGAAACGGTCATCACCGATGAACTTAAAAAGTGGAGTGCGGGCAACATTGCTTCCAACAGGAGCCGCGCCTCAACGCCACTACTGACGTTTACCAGCAGCATTCCGGCCAGCGCAACGCCCCCTGCCACGACCGCGGCAATCGCCACCTGCCTGCTATCCCGGGACAAAGTCACGGCGGGACGCATATCCTGAGTTTCCGGGCGATTTCGATCTTGAGCCACTAGGTCCTTATCCTCTCCACCACAGTCGCTATGCCCATCCCATGCCCAATGCACATCGTCTGCAGCCCAAATTGACCGTCGACCGCGTCCAGGCCGGCGATCATCTTGGCCATGAGGCCCGCGCCGGAAGCGCCGAGGGGATGGCCGTGGGCGATGGCGCCGCCCCAGGGGTTGACCTTTTCCATGGCCGGTTTCAGCTCCTGCGCCCAGGCCAGCACGACCGCGGCGAAGGCTTCGTTGATCTCAATCCAGTCCAGATCCTGCATGGAGAGCCCGGCTTTTTGTAGCGCCAGGCGCGTGGCGGGTATGACGGCGGTCAGTTGCAGCGTAGGATCGTCGCCGACCACGACGCGTGCCAGAAAACGGGCGCGCGGCCGCAGGCCGTCGGCCTCCGCTCGACGCCGCTCGCCCACGAGCACCGCAGAGGCCCCGTCCGCGATCTGGCTAGCGTTGCCGGCGGTCACCACCCCGTCGCCGCCGGGGCGAAAAACTGTGGGCAGCGCGGCCATCCTCTTCAGGTCCACTTCGGGCCGGATGCCCTCGTCGTGGTGCAGCACAACGGCTTCGCCCTCAGCATCGAGGCCGGGCATGGGCACAAGCTCGCTATGATGGGCTGCCTGCCAGGCGCGGTAAGCGCGCCGGTGGCTCTCGGCGGCGTACTCATCCAGCGCCAGCCGCGACAGACCCCACTTGTCGGCGATGCGCTCAGCGCTTTCGCCCTGGTGGATCAGCTCGCGCTGCGCCAACAAATCGGGATTCAAGCGCTCAAAGCCACCGCCGATGCTGCTGAACATGGGCACGCGGGTCATATTTTCCACGCCCGCGCCAATGGCATAGGCCATGTCTCCCGCGGCGACGGCCTGCGCCGCGAAGTGCACCGCCTGCTGGCTAGAACCACACATGCGGTCCAGCGTGACGGCCGGCACCTGCTGTGGGAAACCGGCCAGTAACGTCGCCAGCCGACCGATGTTGGCGCCCTGCTCGTCCACCTGCGTCACGCAGCCGGTGACCACGTCCTCGATGCAGGACGCATCCAGCGGCACGCGCTCCATGAGCCCCTGTAACACCCTCGCCAGCAGGCTATCGGGCCGCAGCTGCCGGTAAGCGCCGCCGCGCTTCCCAAAAGGCGCGCGGACGGCTTCGAGTATGACTGGTTCGGGCATATGGCTATCTCCAGATACTTCGCTCCGAAGACGGCTCGCAGACGAGCTTGGCTCAGAATGACGCGTCCTCGGTCATCAGTCTCCGGTCCTTCGTCTCTGGCATTTTAGCCCAACCTGGCGTAAACTGCGATGCTGAAAAAGGAGTTACTATGTGTGGACGATTTACGCTTTTGATTCCCGGTGAGGAGCTGGCCGAAAACTTTGGCCTGACATCTGCGCCTACCCTGGCGCCACGCTACAACATTGCGCCCACGCAGCCCGTGGCGACCGTGCGCCTGAATACGGACACGGGCGTGCGCGAGCTGACACACATGCACTGGGGCCTGATCCCCTTCTGGGCCAAGGACCCCTCCATCGGCTCGCGCATGATCAACGCCCGCTCGGAAACAGCCGCCGAGAAACCGGCGTTCCGCGCCGCTTTCAAATACCGCCGCTGCATCATCCCCGCCAGCGGCTATTATGAGTGGCAGAAGCAGAATGGCAGCAAACAGCCCTTCTATATCCACCATAGAGACGGCGAGCCCCTGGGCCTCGCCGGGCTATGGGAGCATTGGCAGAGCGCGGATGGGTCCGAGATTGAATCCTGCACCATTCTCACAACCTCGCCCAACGCGTTGATGGCCACTTTGCACAACCGGATGCCCGTGATCCTGGAACCGGCCGACTATGATGTATGGCTGCGCAGCGACGGGCAGCACGAGGACGAGTTGCACCACCTGTTGCGCCCGGCGGACGACGACATGCTCGGGGCGCATCCCGTTAGCACCTTCGTCAACCGCCCGCAGAATGACGCACCGGAGTGCGTGGCGCCGTTGGTGGAGGAGTAGATTTGGATTCTGTCATGCTGAACGGAGATCCTTCGCGTGACTCAGGATGACCGCTGCGTGGACGGTACTACTCCGACACAACTTCCTTCTGCCGAAAGTACTCCACCGTTTTTTCCAGCCCCTGTTCCAGGCTAACCTGCGGTTGCCAGCCTAGCTCGCGGCGCGCTTTTTCGGCGGACAGGTAGATGCGGGACGTCTCACCCGGAATGGCAGGGCCGTGGACGCGTGGGCGCTGGTAGTGCGTAATTTCGCTGAGCGTATCGAAAATCTGGTTGATGTTTGTGCCGTAGCCCCAGCCCAGGTTGTAGATCCCGTCGCGGTCTTTCTGCAGCGCCAGCAGGTTGGCCCGCGCGCAATCGCCCACGTAGACAAAATCTCGCTCCTGCTTGCCG
>JAICPS010000178.1 GCA_025929715.1 Anaerolineae bacterium
AGGAGGAGGTCAACCAGGGCTGGCCGCGGGGCTATTACCTCTGGGTGTGGCCCAATCCTCGCCCGGAAGTCGCCGTGGACGCATTGACCATCGTTCCCGGGACATCTCGGTTTATTCTCGCGGCCATTACGCTGGGACACACGCCAGAGTGGCCCCTGGTGCGCCGGCCGCGCCGGCCGCACAAGATTACCCTGAAGGATAGCGAGCATGCCCTGCGACCGTTCGATCTTACCGTTGAAGTCGATCGGGGGGTCGCTACCTATCCTTATCCCCTGCCGGCCCAGCGGCTGGACGAGGAAACGCCGCACATGCGCGGCTTTGGAGCGCCCCTGAACCGGCGAAGTAGTCCCGCTTACACCGAAATCGCGGCCATTCCATCGGCCACGATAACGGTCAAACAGGATGGGAAAGCGCTCACGTGCGCGGCCTGGAGGCAGTTGGAGCAGGAGGGAACAGCGGAAAACGAAAAGGTCCGCCTGGAGCTCATCGATCCCGGCAAGAACTGGGTCAAAGTGACCGTTGTGGATGACGCCACCGGGCGACCGCTGCCATGCCGAGTTGCCTTCCATTCGCCCGAAGGCGTTCCCTACCCGCCGCACGGCCATCACGCTCCCCTGTTCTCTAATATGGACACCTGGCATGTGGACATCGGCGGCGATGTCCGCCTGGGCCAGATCACCTATGCCTACATCGACGGCAAATGCGAAGGCTGGCTGCCCCGCGGATCCGTTCTGGTGGACGCGGCATGCGGTTACGAGTACGAACCGCTGCGCGCCCGGGTAGAAATCGAGCCGGGACAAGAGCGCCTGACGCTGCGCCTGCGACGCTGGATTGACATGAACGCCCAGCGATTTTTCAGTGGCGACAGTCACGTGCACTTCCTTTCTGCGCAGGGCAGCCACACCGAGGCCGCTGCGGAAGATCTGAACGTCGTCAATCTGCTGCAAAGCCAGTGGGGTCATCTCTTCACCAACACGGAAGAGTTCACCGGCCGGCCGCACCCCTCGTCCGACGGGCGGCGCATCGTCTATGTATCCCAGGAAAATCGACAACACATCCTCGGACACCTCACCCTTCTTGGCCTCAGAGAGCCGGTCATGCCCTGGGGCTCCGGCGGTCCCGGCGAGGCGGAGCTGGGCGGGTCGCTTGAGACGACGCTCAGCCATTGGGCCGACGCCTGCCACGCGCAAGGTGGCACCGTGGTGATCCCTCACCTGCCCACCCCCAACTGTGAGCCCGCCGTGCTCATTGCCACAGGCCGCGCCGACGCCGTAGAAATGCTGGAACATCTGAATTACGAACATCTGGAATATTACCGCTATTTGAACGCCGGCTACCGCCTGCCGTTGGTCGCCGGCACCGACAAGATGTCGGCCAACACGCCCGTGGGCCTCTACCGCACGTACGCGCACATCCCAGAGGACGAACCCTTTACCTACGACAACTGGTGCAAAGCACTGCGGGCCGGGCGCACCTTTGTTAGCGGAGGCGCGCTCATCTGGATCCAGGTCGAGGGCCAGTCGCCGGGAGACCTGCTGCGCGTCCCAGGCGGGGGCAGCGTCGAGCTTTCTGCGCAGGCCCAGTCTATCTTTCCCTTGCATTCCCTCCAGATCCTCATGAATGGCCAGGTCGTTGCCGACACGAAGTCAGACGCCGGCAGCCGCTCGTTGTCCCTGCGCGCTCAACTGCACGTCAAAGACGATTGTTGGCTGGCGGCCCGCTGTGCGGGACCCGACTACCGCGCCCAGCCTCACTTTGATGCCCGCCGGCGCGGCATCTTTGCGCACACGTCGCCCGTCTACGTAACCACTGGCGACCACTATCTAGTCTCTTCGCCAGAGGCCGTGCAGTACATGCTCACCCTGGTCGATGGCGGGCTCTCCTACATTCGACACATGAGCCTGCAGCACCCACCAGGACACGTGCACCACCACCACCGGCATGAAAACCACCAGGCCTATCTGGAAGGCCCCTTCCACGAAGCGCGCGAGGCGCTGCACCAGATCTTGCACAAAAAAGGGATTGCTCACTGATCCTCCAGCGGGATTCCGGCGCAATCACAAAGGACTAAGTCCAGATCACCCCCATCCCAATCGACCTCCTTTATCCACCTGCCGTCCAGGCGCGCCGAAAGATTCGGCGTCAGGCGGCGAAAGCGCGCCGTGTGCAGCAACCTGCCGTCCTGTTGCACCAGAAGCTGTGCATCTGAAACAAAGTTATCCGTTCTAAAGCGAAATTGGCCGCCGTCGCGCCCGACCTGGTCTGCCGCAATCGCGCTCGGCGCGATCCAGGCGATAGGCGGCGCGCTGCGCATCCGTAACGTCCGCTCTGGCCAGTCGCCCTCCTCTAAGAAAGCAGCAATGTGCTGCGCCGCCCGCCGGCCCTACAGCGCGCTGTAGTCGGCCGTCTCGGCCCCCCGCAACAGGTTACCGGCGGCGAACACACCGGGAACCGAGGTATGAAAGCCCTGGTCCACGCGCGGCCCACGCGTGCGCCAATCCAGCTGCAGACCGCCGCGGCGAGCCAGCGCGTTCTCCGGGATCCAGCCGCCCGTAAAGACCACGGTGTCACAACCTAGCGTACGCGTTTCCCCGTTGGCCAGATCTGTGATCTCGACGCCCTCTACCCGCGGCTCCCCAAAGATGCGGCTGACGCGCGTGAACGGATAGAGTGTTGTCCGGGCCAGCAGATCGGCAACCAGCCACTTGACCGGCCGTAGCAAATGCGGAATCTGGTGCTGCCGGTGTCGCGTTGTCATGGCCACGATGGCCGCGCCGCTGTGGCGCAGCGTGAGCAGAGCCGAGAGGCTGACCAGTTCCGCGCCAACTACCACAGCCTGCTTTCCCGTTGCCAACGACTGCTCGTAGATGTACCGCTGCAACGAACCCGTCGTGTATATTCCGGCCGGCCGGCTCCCCGGAATCAGCCGTGCGGCGCGTGGTCGCTCGCGGCAGCCGGTAGCCAGCAACACTGCCCGCGCCTCAATTTCCCCCAGGCCGTCCGGACTCGTATACGCCAGCGTCGTCGCGGCATGCCAATCCGTCACCGTCGTCGCCGGGCGAATGGCGATTCCCGCAGCAGCCGCCCGCCGCGCGTATTCCCTAGCGTAAGCGGGGCCGGAATAGATGCGGCGCAGATCCCTCAGACCAAAGCCCACGTGGTGGCAGAGGCGCGGGATGCCGCCCGGCTCAGCCTCGCGGTCCACCACCGTGATGCTGCCCGCTCCCAGCTGTTTAAGCGCCAGGGCGGCCGCCAATCCAGCGGGGCCGGCGCCGACAACCAGCACGTCCGTCCGTTCACGCATGGACATTATCGTCGATGTTGAGTAAAGTCGTCGGTGACTTCTCGGTCTCCCAGGCAAGTAACGAGGCCAGCGCCGCGTGGCAGTGGAAGCCCTGGCAACGACCCTGCAAGGCCCGCGTGCGGCGCCGCAGACCGTCAAGATTTCGCGCCGGCAGCGGCCCGGCCAAAGCCGCCCTCACTTCTCCCAGGGTAACGTGCTCGCAATGGCAGACGATCCGCCCATACTCCGCGTCCCTCGCGATCATCTCCGCCGACCGGTAGGGCCGCGCCTCTCGTTCACCCAGATACGGCATTTTAACGGGCACAAACTCGGCGCCGGCAATAAGCGGCAGCCCGGCTTCTCCTAGAAGCTCCACCACGTACTCCGCGATGCCTAGGCAGGCCGATACGCCGGTTGAGCGAATCCCTCCGACGCAAACGTAGCGTTGGCCTGGATAAGAATGAATTTGATAATCCCGGTGCTCCGTGGCTGCCCTCAACCCGGCATAGGTGGCCGTGACCTCCTCTTGCAGCAGCGCCGGCATCAGCGCGCGCCCCTTTTCCAGCAGCGTTTGCAGGCCGGCCTGGCTCGTGCTCGTATCGCGGCTGTCGGACAAATCTTCAGCCGTCGGTCCCAACAGGACGTTGCCGTAAACGGTGGGGCTGATGAGCACCCCCTTTGTCTTGCCGCCGGGCACAGGAAGAATAATGTGGTTAACCAGCGATCGCGCAAACTTATCAAAGACGATCAGTTCGCCGCGCCGCGGCGTCACCATAAAATCTGCGTGGCCGAGCAGGCGGTTTAGCCGGTCGGCGTAGAGTCCGGCTGCGTTAACCAGGTAGTGGCACCTCACGCTGCCGCCCGCGCTGCGCACCACCGTTGTGCCCTCCGCCTCCTGTTCAATCTCGCTGACCGCGAAATTGAGCATCAGTTGCACGCCGTTTAGCACCGCCTGCGTGGCCAACGCCAGCGGCGTCGTGAAGGTGCAAAGGATGGACTCGCCCGGTACAAACAACCCGCCCAACGCCCCCGCGTTCAGGTGGGGTTCGTAATCATAGGTCTCGCTGGCCGCTACCAGCGTGGCGTCGGTCACGCCGTTCATGTGCGCCCGTTTCAGCAGTTCCGGCAGCGACTGCGCCTGCTCCTTTGTCCACGCCACGAGCAAAGCGCCCAGCTTCTCCACCGCAATCCTGCTCTCCTCGGCGTAGGCGGCAAACAACGGATAGCTCCGCCGCAACAGGCGCGCCTCCAGCGAACCCGGCGCGGCGTCAAAGCCAGTGTGCCAGATAGCTGTGTTTGCTTTCGAAGTGCCGGCGCCCACATCTGGGCCGGCCTCGACGAGCGCGCAGGACAACTCATAGTGCGCCAGCTCGCGGGCGATGGCCGATCCCACCACACCTGCGCCGATGACGACAACATCGTAGACTTCGTTCATCTCACCCTGATTCACTCAAGCGGTAACCTGATGGTAATTGCTGACACTTTGTACCGCGCGCTGCCAGCGCGACAGGTGCGCCTGGCGCTCCGGCTGCCCCATTTGCGGCGCATAGACCGCCTCTGCACGCCAGCGGGCGCCAAGCTCCTCCAGGCTGGCGTCGCCGACAGCGAGCGCGGCAAGATTCGCCGCGCCGATCGCCGTTGCTTCGCGCGCCGCCGCCACCTGCACTTCGAGCCCCAGAATGTCCGCCAGAAACTGCATCAAATAGCCATTCGCCGTGGGTCCACCGTCTACCTTCAGCGCCGCCGGCTCTTGCGGTGTGTCCAAGGCCATCACCTGCACCACCTCTTGCACGCGCAGCGCGATCCCCTCCAGCGTCGCGCGCACCAGGTCCGCGGGCCGGGTCGCCCGGCTCAGGCCGAAAAAAGCGCCGCGCACGTTCGTCTTCCAGTGTGGCGCCGCCAGCCCCGCCAGCGCCGGCACACAGACCACGTCACGGTCCCGCGATTCCTCCGCCAGCGCGGCGCTTGCCGCCGGGTCTGGTATGATACCCAGGCTTTCCGCCAGCCACTGCACCGCGGCGCCTGTGACGAAGATGCCTCCGTCCAGCGCGTAGGTGGTTTTTCCGTCAATGTGCCATGCCACGGTCGTCAGCAGGCCGTGTTCCGAAAAGACCGGCGCTTCGCCTACATTCGCCAGCAAAAAGCTGCCAGTCCCAAAGCTGCACTTCATCTCGCCCGCGCTGTAACACGCCTGTCCAAAAAGCGCAGCCTGCTGGTCGACGAGTAGCCCGGTGAGCGGCAGGCTGCGATTCGCTTCAAAGCGCAGATCGCCGGCATAACCCGCCGACGGCGCCACGCGCGGCAGCATTTGCTCGGAGACGCCGAAGAGCTCGAGCAGATCCGGGTCCCAGGCCAGGTCATGGATGTTGAAGAGCAACGTGCGCGAGGCCGTCGATGGATCGGTCACGTGCAGTTGGCGGTCGCTGAGATGCCACAACACCCAGCTTTCTGTCGTGCCAAAGAGGAGGCGCCCTTTCTGCGCCAAATCGCCCAGGCGGGGATCCTCGTCCAGCATAAAGCGGAGCTTTGGCGCCGAAAAGTAACTGTCCAACACCAGGCCGGTCTTCTGTCGCAACCACTCCCCGTCGATCTGCTTCGCCAGCGACGCGCAGATCGCGTCGCCGCGCTTGTCCTGCCACACAACCGCCGGCGTCAGCGCCTCGCCGCCCTCCCGGTCCCACAGTACGAACGTCTCGCCCTGATTGTCAAACCCTACGGCGGCGATATCAAATTCCGCTAGCAAGGGCCTGACAGCTTGCAGCACGCTCTGCAAAATCTCTGATGGCGCTTGCTCCACACGGCCGGATGCTGGAAAGTATACCGGCACCTTCACCGAGCTGGCGGCAACCATGACGCCATTCTGATCGACCACAACAGCCGTCGTCTGCGTCGTCCCCTGATCAATCCCGAGGTAAAATTTATCGCTAACGCCTGCCATAGTTGAGCACTCCTTATGACTGACCTGGAAAACCTGATTCGAGCAACGCCGCTTGCCGACAGCCACGAACACCTAAATTCGGAAGCGACCTATTTGGAGCAGGGACCCGATGTGTTGCAGGACCTATTCGACAATTATATTCTCGACGATCTGCTCGTCGCCGGCGCGTCCGAGGTCGCGCTGAAGCAGCTGGTCGACGCCAATGATCCCGACCTCGCCGCCCGCTGGAACGGCATCAAAGACGCCTGGCAACGGTGCCGCTTCACCGGCTACGGGCGCGCGGTAAGCCTCATCGCGCAGCAAGCTTACGGCATTGACGAAATCTCCCTGCCGGCTATCGTCGCCGCCTCCGAGCAATACGGGAGACGCCATCGGCCGGGCGAGCGCCTGCGTATCCTCAGAGACCGCGGCAACCTGGATCACGTGCAGATTGACGATTGGTCCTGGATCTGTGCCCCCGATGAATCGGGGGCAGCCTTTTTTCTCACCGATCTCTCCTGGCTGACCTTTGTCAACGCCGAACCCGATTATGCGCTGATCAGCGCCGAAGTCGGCGTCGACGTCGTCGATCTTACCACGCTTCACCGCGCCATGGCTGCTATCGTCGCGAAGTATGGACCGCTGGCTGTCGCCTTCAAGTCGCAGCACGCTTACGACCGTCGCCTGGCGTGGCAGGAGCCAGACCAGGCCGTCGCGGGGCGCATTCTGCAAAAGGCACTGGGCGGTGCCGCCCTGTCTGCTGCAGAAAAAGAACACCTGGGCGACTGGTGTTGGGCCCGCGGCGTCGAGTTGGCCATCGACTACGACCTTCCTTTCAAGGTGCACACCGGTTATTATGCCGGCGCCAACCGCATGGCACTGGCCCGGACCCATCCCGGCGGGTTGGAACCCCTGCTGCGCCGCTACCCGCAGGCGCGCTTTGTGTTGATGCACACGGCTTACCCTTATGGCGCCGAGCTCATTGCCCTCGCCAAGCACTTCACAAACGTCTATCTGGACCTGTGCTGGTCCTGGAGCATCGATCCCTTTAGCACGTCCCACTTTCTGCGCCGCGCCATCCACGCCGTGCCCGCGCACAAGCTCTTTGCCTTTGGCGGCGATACCGACTGGCCCAACGCCGTCGTGGCCTACGCCACCCAGGCGCGGCACTGGTTGAACCACGCCCTGCAATGCGAAATTGACGACGGTTTTCTCATAGAAGCCGAGGCCATGCACCTTGCCTCGCGCTTCATGTCCCGGAACCAGGCGCGCTGCTTCAACCTCCAGGCCACCCGCGAACGGCTAAAAGCCGCTACCGCGGCGCGCCGGCCATCCGCCGCGCTACTTGCCGCTCAAGGCCCCGGCCGTGATTCCTTTGATAAAGTGCCGTTGGAACAGCAAATAGACCACGACGATCGGGAGGAATGAAATAGTAGCGCCCGCCATCAGCAGCGGGTAATCCGTGGAGAAGCGCCCGTGAAAGAAGTTCAGCCCCAACGGCAGTGTGCGCGCCTCGGCCGTTTGCAGCAGCACCACCGGCAGCAAGAACTCGTTCCAGCTCCACATGAAGTCGAATATGAGCAAGGAGAGCAGCGCCGGCCGGCTCAGCGGCAGGATGATGCGCATCAATACCTGCCAGCTGTTGCAGCCGTCTACGCGCGCGGCGTCCAGGATTTCCCGTGGTATCTCCTGGATGAAGCTGCGCAGCAACAGAATCCCAAAAGGCACGACGATGGCAATCTGCGGCAGAATGATCGCCCAATGCGTGTCCAGCAGCTCCAACGCCAGCATTTCGTAAAACAAGGGAATCACCAGCACGCCCAGGGGAATCGTCAGACCGGCCAGAAACAGGGTGAAAATGACCTCTTTCGCCGGAAAAGAGTACACGGCAAAAGCATAGGCGGCCAACATGGAGAAGGTCAGCACCCCCAGCACCGTCGGCAGCGCAATGAGCAAACTGTTGACAAAGTATGGCCCAAACTGGCCGCGCACCCACGCTTCAAGATAGTTGCCCCACAGCCATTCCTGCGGCAAACCCAGGGGGGCGCTGATCACCTGTTCCCTGGTTTTCAGGGACGTGGAAAGTACCCAGACGAGGGGAATGACCACCGCAAGAGAAAGCAGGCCCGCCAGCACGGTATAGCCGGCCGAGCGCAGTGCCGAGTTCGCCTGCCTTTCGCGCGCATGGGAGGACAGCGTCTCGGGAACGTTCATAGTTCCTCCTGAAACGTATTCCGCACGCGCAGCAACACCACCG
>JAICPS010000316.1 GCA_025929715.1 Anaerolineae bacterium
CGTGAGCGAGTAGCGGTGTTCGGTACGGTGAGGCATGCAGGGATTGTAGCATATTGAGGGCGGACGGCAGACGGCGGTCAGCGGTCTGTGCTCTGCAGCCAGCTGTCAGCCGTCGGCCGTCGGGTTATAATCCCCCCATGATCGACCCTGGCTTACAAAACAAAGTCGCCCTCGTCACAGGCGCCAACAACCCGCACGGCATTGGGGCGGGCATTGCGCGAGCGCTCGCGGCGCAGGGGGCGCGGGTGTTTTTGCATGGCTACCGGGGCGGAAGCCAGACGACAGACCGCGGACCGCAGACGGCCGTACACACATTTGGCGGTCAGCCGTCAGCGCCCGGCCAGGAATTCTATAACCACCAGCAGCGCACCCCGCTCGCCGAGGTGCTGCGGTCTATTGGCGCGCAGGCTGCGGGGCTGGAAGGCGATTTGTCAGAGCCAGAGTTGATTACCCGGCTTTTCGACGCCGCCGAGCAGGCATTCGGGACGGTGCAGATCGTGGTCAACAACGCCGCCTATTGGGAAGCCGACACCTTCATTCCCTCGGACCAGGAGCTGGTCAACCCCGCGGTCGAGCTGTGGACCGCGCGGCCGCAGCCGTTCGACGCTGGCGTTTTTGACCGCATCTTCGCCGTCAATACGCGCGCAGTGGCGCTAATGATGGCCGAATTCGGCCGCCGCCACGTCGAGCGCGGCGCGGATTGGGGACGCATCGTCAACGTCAGCACCGCCGGCTCTTACAGCTTTCCTTCAGAAGTAACCTACGGAGCAAGCAAGCTCGCCCTCGAAGGCTACACCCGCAGCGCCGCCGTCGAGCTCGGCCAGTTCGGCGTCACGGCCAACAGCCTGCTGCCCGGCCCCGTGCAAAGCGGCTGGATCTCGCCAGAATTAGAACAAGCCATACTGCCCACCATCCCTGCCGGCCGCCTCGGGACGCCGCAAGACATCGCCAACGCGGTCGTCTTCCTGGCCTCCGTGCAGGCCGACTGGATTTCGGGCCAGACGATTTATGTCGGTGGGGGGCATGGGATGTAGGAAATGACATTTGAAAATTGGAGATTGAGAAATGTGCCGCAACATCAAGCCGCTTTTTAACTATGATCCCCCCGCCACAGAAGCAGACATGCGCGATGCCGCTTTGCAGTTTGTGCGCAAAGTGAGCGGCTTTCGCTCCCCCTCGCTCGCCAACGAAGCGGCGTTCGACGCCGCCGTCGAGGAGGTCACACGCGCGGTGGAAACGCTGCTCGGTTCGCTACAAACCAGCGCCCCACCGCGCGACCGCGAGCTCGCAGCCGCCCGTGCCAAAGCGCGCAGCAAGGAGCGCTTCGGCTAACAACTGTCCCTCTCGGATTGATAACTCTGTGGTTCTCTGTGAAAAAGCTCCGTGTATCTCTGTGTAACCTTATGTTAATACAGAGTTACACTGACAGTTTAACTGAAGCGGGTGGCAATAGCAATAGCTGGCAATTTCAGCTACTAAATATCCGCCCCATTCGCCCCAACAACTTCGTCGGATTGCGGCTCTCCTGTACGCGGCGCCAGGCCGGGGATGGGGAGATTGGCGGAAAGTCGCGGTGCGACGATTTGCTGACGTCAAAAGCAAACTCTTCGATGATCCGCGACATCGAATGTTCGGGCCGCGCGCTCACCAGCGGCTGCCCGTTATTGATGGCCTGTACGCAGCGAGATCCGGCGTAGGGCAGCTCCACGGCGATGGGATGCTTCAAGGCGCGGTAGACGTCCATCGGCCCGACGCCCTGTTCCGTAAAGGGACGGTTGAGCACCAATTGCACCTTGTCCAGCTCATATTCCAGCTTGTGGTAGGTGTCAATGGTCAGCGAGGCGGCGCGCAGCGCGGCCAGCTCGGGGGCCACCAGCGAAAGCACGACGTCGGCCTGGTCGAGGATCAGAAGCGCCATTTCCCCAAAATCGTGCGGCAGGTCCGCCACAATATAGTCGTAAGTCGGCTTGAGCAGCGTCAGCGTCTGCGCAACAGCGTCGCGGGTCACCAGCTCGGCGTCGCTCGGCGTGTCAGGAGCGCCGATAAACTCCAGGCCGTTATCGTAATCCTGAACCAAATTGTGCACCAACTGGTCGTCAACTTCGTCCCCGCTGTAACCCTGCAGCGAAGCCCAATTGTGCCGGATTCGCTTATCCAGAAAGAGGTTCACGTGGCCCGAGAGCATTACCATATCGACCAGCAACGTCGGCGCGCCCCACAAGTTGCGCAGCGCCACGGCGAGGTTTACGGCAAGCGTGGTCGATCCAATGCCGCCGCGCAGGGCGTGTACGGCGATGATGCGCGGCTTATTCGCGACCGCAAAGCCGGGAGAGCTGCCGTTGGAGACGTGCGAGCGGCGGATCAGCGCTGCGATGCGCGCGGTAAGCTCTTCTTTGGCGAACGGTTTGTTGATGTAATCGTCCGCTCCGGCGTCGAAGGCGTTGACTTTTCCTTCGAGGTCCGCTTCGGCTGTGAGAATGAGAATCGGGACACGCGAAAACTGTGGATCGCGCCGTATGCGCCGCACCACTTCATAACCGTCCATGCCCGGCATCATCTTATCGACGATCAGCGCGTCTGGCTTGTATTGTTGGATCTCCTTGAGTCCTTCGACGCCGCTGAACGCGCTGCGCACTTCGTAGCCATGGCCGCGTAGCGCCATCTCGACCAGCGCGCACGTGTTTTCGTCGTCGTCAATTGTAAGAATACGGGCCATCTCATTCCCTCGTAAACGGTTCCGCTACATTACTTCTGTTGCCTGGAGAGCCGCTCCCTCTTGCCCTGGTAAAGTGACACCTAGTTTATCCCCATTTCAACAAGATCGGCAAATACCACAATGCGCTGAGTACCAAGCAAATATGGATAACATGAGACGAGTGTCAGCGTTGGTGTTGACGTTGGCAGCGTCACCCAGATGTCGTCCGGCTCCACGATCAGCGTCTCGCGTACCACGTAGGTGTAACCCTCACTATCGCCAAGCACTGTCACTTCGTCTCCCTTCTGGAGTCGATCGAGATCACGGAATATCTCACCGTAAACGTCGTTATGCCCGGCGAGCACCAGATTTCCCGGCGCTCCTAGGGCTACCTGCTGGCCTATCTCTACGACGCCCAACTTGAGCCAATCTTCACCGTAATCCTGGAAGACAAAACTGTCCACGCCAATTGCCGGAATCTGCAGGCGGCGCGCCCGGTCGCTCACCAGCCCGCGCTTTTCGACGACGATCGTCGTGGTCCATTGCTCGTTAGAGAACGTAGCGGCGTCGGCCACTGGGGCCATCGCCGCGACCGCCCCCGCTGCCCTTTCCGCGTGCCCATCCGACTCAGGTGTAGGGCCTGGCGGAAGGACCGCAGCCGCGGCTGGTGTCGAGGTTGGAAACGGCGTCGGCAGAGCAGGGGGAGCCCAAGTGTCCGCCGGGGAACTTTGCGCTAGCGTATCGGGAAGCACGCCGGGGTTGGCCGCCGCAATCAACGTGGGCAGCAGGCGCGGATCCGTCTGCTGCAGGTCGCGATATACCTCGTTCAACTCGCGCCGCGTATCCCACAGGGTGATACCCGCCGCCACAAACAGAAAAATGGCGAAAGCTTCAATCATCAACAACAACTTCTCGAGAGCGAGCCGGCGGCGGGGCGGCTTTGGCGGCGTAGACGGGCGCGGCGTTCTGAATCGCGGCCGATTGACGCCTCTCGCGCTCCTTGATGCGCGCTCTGGCGCGGGCGGCTGCATGCGCTGCGCACGCCATTGGTGATCCATCGGCCACGGCACTTCCGGCCGCGGCCAGGCGGGCTGCGCTGGCCTGGCCGCGCTCAGCATCGATTTAATAATGCGCGAAAAAATGAGGGCAAGCGCCAGCCCGGACATGAATACAGCCACTGCACTTAACAATCCCTTGTTTCTCATCGTGTGCCTCGTTCGCTGCTTTGTTCTGGAGTGATGTGTGGATTGTTGTCACTGCTTTCCCGCCAACCGTCTACAGCTTGTAGGAACCATTGCCTGGGAGAATCGAGAAACGAAACGCCAGCTTCGGCGGCCCGAATCACCGTTGGCGCTTGCTCAGCAGCATCAAGCGCCGCCTCTACCTCTTGCGCCACAACCAGGTCCCGCTGTAATGCCTGCTGCGCGTGCCATAATTGAAGCGCGCCGGCAAATAGTCCAACCAGGGCAGCAATTTCGACGATCAACAAGACGAGTTTCGCCGCTCGCCGTCGGCCGCAATAAAGTCCGGCAATGCTGCTTCTAAACCCTTTTCCGTTGATCACCATGTCTTAGGTATGTGACACGAAAATTACACGCAGTATTACATTTTTCGTCACACGACACAATCGCCGTTCCGCACTATAATGGTTAGCGTTTATCGCAGCCAGGAGTTTCAAATGATCGACTTTGAGAACACGATAGTCATTGCGCGTCCTGTCGAGGAGGTCTTCAACTTCATCGCCGACTTCGAAAACGTACCCAAGTGGAACTATTACGTTTCGAAAGTAACCAGGACGTCAGGCACGTCTATGAACGAAGGCACAACGTACCATCAGGTGCGCAGGAGCGACCAGCAGGATTTCCAGGTCGTCGACTACACGCCACACCGCAGCGTCGCGATCAAAACGTTGCCCGGTTCATCCCCGCAGTTCGAGATGACGTTTACGTTTGAGCCAAGTGGGGGCAATACCAGGCTGGTCGATAGCTGGAAACTGCAGACCGGGCACAACCGGCTCGTCGAACGACTTGGCGCGGCAAAGGTCAAATCCGCCGTCGCCGAAAATCTGTCGCGCTTGAAGGAGTTACTGGAAACAGGCGAGACGCGCCTTCAGGACGGGCGCATCGTGCGGATCTAGTCGTCCATGACCAATACCCTCTCTAAATAGTCTCCCAAATCACCATGAAGAATCGGTAACTCCGACTCCAATTCCACCCACCAAAGCTCAAACAGAATCGCCTCTTCACTCCCCTCCGAGGGAGTCCGTTCGCAGTGGGTCCATCTCTCGGGCGCCGCCCCCTCGAACCGCAGGTGAAAGTAGTGGCGCCGTACGACTGTCTGGCCATCTCTATAATAGGGCCAGAGGTAATCACGACTCCCTAACAACGACACCACCGAAAGCCCCACAAGCCCCGTCTCTTCTTCCGCCTCCCGCAGCACCGCACTTTCCGGCCGTTCGCCCTCCTCCATCGTGCCCGCGGGGACCTGAACGCCCGCCTCGGGAAAAGCTGGCTGCCTGAAAACAAGCAGGCGGCGGCCCCAAGTGATATAGGCGACGACTTTTTGAATCATTGCCGTCTCAGCCTTCTTCATTTTCCACAAACGACTTCAACCGCAACAAACGCGCATCCCATATTGCGCCAATTACGTCGATCCACTGCTCCAACTCGCCGAGCGGTTCCGGCGTCAGCGTGTACTGTTTTTCGCGTCCCACCTGACGAACCGTAACCAGGCCGGCGTCTTCCAGGATGTTGAGATGCTTTAGAATTCCCTGGCGCGTGATGGGATGCTCCTCCGCTAGTTCCGTCGCCGTTCTGGGGCTGTTCTGGGCCAGATTCAAGAGCAGATCGCGGCGCAGCGGCGCGGCGAGCGCACTGAAAATGGGCTGCTGTAGCTCGTTCACGGGTTTTTGCCTCATAAGGTTTTTTAAGAAGCTAACGGTTGACATAGAACATTTTTTCTGTTACGCTGTTCCTAAGTGCAACCAATTAGTTTCACATGAGGAGATTATAGCATGAAAGCC
>JAICPS010000146.1 GCA_025929715.1 Anaerolineae bacterium
CAAACGGGTCGCTTCTCTTGCGTGCCATTGTGGCAACACGCTGTTCGCGCCCTGGAATTCGGCGCGCCTTGCTTGCCCGAACCGGGCCCCGGCTGCCGCCGTACCAACGTGGCCGGCGTGGCCGGCCACGCCGGCCATCGCCCAGGCATTCTCGTCGTGGACCTCACCGCGGATCCGGCGACAGCGCCAGGCGCAATATTCTGTTGGCGCCACTTGCTCGCCGGCTACTGGACCATATTGCATAGGGGGGTTATCCAGAGCATCTAACACTATTCGGTTGACCGCGAAATCGAGTGGATGAGACGTCAGCTTGACGATAGACAAGCCCAGAAGCATGAAACCAAGGTCGCTATAGACGATCCTTTCACCGGTTGGGTAGGCGAAGAATGTTTCCAGTACTGCGCCCGGTATCTCATGATACGGCCGGCGGTAGAATGGTCGCCAAGCAGGGAGACCACTCGTATGGGTCAGGAGATGGCGGAATGTCACCTTGCCGGCATCGACTATCCCTCCCTCCCCGTTGACTGTAATGTAATGCCCTGGCCGTAGCGGATCTTCATAGGGGCGAATGGGTCGTTCATCGCCGAAGCTGGGTAAGACGCCTGCTACCGGTTCGTCAAGTCCGACCTTGCCCGCGGCCACCAGGCGCAGGAAACTCGTTACCGTCACCAGTTTGGTTAGAGAGGCGAGATCGAAGAGTGTCTCAGGGCCGGGAGCGGTTGCACGCGTCTCGGGATCCAGCCAGCCGACGGCCTGCCGGTAAATTGTATCGTCGTTCTGAAAAATATGAACGACGGCAACGGGAAAGATCTCCTCGGCGGCCTGCTGCAGAAACGGATCAAGGTGTGATTTCATTCGATCTGCGACAGCCATCATGAAAGATCGACCATTCGAACGCCTAAACCCTTACATGTTCGTGCTCGGCGCGTCCACGGAAGTCAGACATGTCGATTACTGTAGCTTGGTGGCGCGACTCCTCGGCTGCCCACGCCAGGAGATGGCTTTCCAGTGATTCGCGCGCCGTCGTCTGAGCCTGCTCGTCGCCGCGCATGACGCGCACGAAGCTGCGCATTATACCATAATCACCGCCGCCGTGGCCGTGCGCCGCCTCCGGGATTTCGACCTCCTCACACCGGCCTGTCAGATGATCATGGATTTCGATCCTGCTGCCATGGCTGCCAAACTTGCCGCGAAGCGTGGCCAGCGTGCCGTCATAGCGCATCGTGCGCCCCTCTTCATGAGAATGGCCGTGCATCGAGAGCACGGCCGTCGCGCCGCCCGCGAACTCCATGTTAACCGTCTGGTGATCGACGACGTCGTTGTCACAGTCGTACACACAGCGGCCATATGGTCCCGTCTCCAACGCGCGTAGCCGGGCTTCCATGCTCGAGTCGTCGCTCATAGCCGCGACCGCCCAGGGGCTGCTGTCGGGATCCAGGTAGATCGGTCGCGCGTCAAACGGACACTGCCCGGCCGCCGGGCAACCATCGGTGCAGCGCCTGGTGGCGTCGGGTGGGGCATTTTCCGGGCGGAAATGCATCAGCGAGCCAAAAGATTGCAGGCGCCGGACCGGCTGACCCAGATTCCAGGAAAGGATGTCCAGATCGTGGCAGCACTTAGCCAGGATCATCGGGCTGGAGGTGGCTTCGTTGCGCCAGTTGCCGCGTACGAAGCTGTGCGCCATGTGCCAGTAGACCACGTTCTCGCGATGCTCGATGGTGACAATGTCGCCCAGGCGTCCGGAGGCCAATATCTCGTGCAAGATGCTGAAGAAGGGTGTATAGCGAAGGACATGGCAGACCTGCAACAGCTGCCCCTTTTGCTCGGCGGTTTGCACAAGCTGTACAGCATGGTCAAGCCGAGTGGTCATCGGCTTCTCCAATAGGATGTGATAGCCACTATCCAGAGCCGCCAGCGTCGACTCATAATGCATCTGATCCTGCGTCATATTGAACAGCGTATCAGCCTGTTGCCGTTCCGCCATCAAATCCTGCCAGGACGCGTATTGTCTCGACGGCGGAATGTCGTGGAGGCTGGCAAACCGCTCGCGGCGAACGGGGTTGGGTTCTGCTACAGCCACAAACTGGATTTCGTCAGGATGTGCAAGGGCATATGGTCCGTAGGCATAGTGACCGCGCGATCCGGCGCCGACCATGACCGCGGTAATAGGTTGGCTCATGATTTCACCTCTCTTTGGCGATGCGCGCCGTTGGCAGACTGGTCGCGAAAGCGGCCGGTCGGACCGTCTACCCGGCCGGCAAATCCGCCATGCTGGCCCGGCCGGACGCTAAACACCTCCTGCTCTGTCCCCGTCGCTGCCGGCGCCATCGCCGTACGATAACGTCGCCGGATTGCTTGCACCGCTTCGCCAGCCCACGCTTCTTCGACCAGGGCGATGGCGCAGCCGCCCCAACCGGCTCCTGTGAGCCGGGCGCCCAACACTCCGGGAAGCTCGCGGAGCAGTGCTACTAATGTTTCTAGCTCGGGGCAGCTTATACCATAATTATCACGTGCGCTGGCGTGTCCGTCGTCGAGTTGTTCGCCCAGGCGGATGGCGTCTCCCTCTCGAAGCGCATCCGCAGCCGCCAATACGCGCCGGTTCTCGGTCCACACGTGGTAACAGCGGCGGCGGACGAGCAACGACGTATCCGATGTTATCCCCGGAAGATCATCCAGGACACTTTCCAGGGCGGCCAAATCGGCCACCGTCACTTCCTCCGGGAGCAATGGTTCCAGCAATTCCCAGGGGGCATCCTGCACATCCCGTAGATGTGTGATGCCGGGAAACGCAGGTCGAAGCAGCTCGACTCCGGCGCGACAGGCGGCGACGCGCTGATTATAGTGGCCGCGTGCATTCTCGTGCCTGACACCGCTATCGGCAATCAAGAGGCGGTAGCCCGGGGGTAGGAGAAGATGCTCATGGCGATAACGGCCATCTGGATCCGGACGGCAATCCAAAAACATGGCGTGGTCACGCCGGCTCAGTAGAAGGCTAAAGTGGTCCATGATGCCACCTCGCGTCCCGACGTACCACTCCGCCTCGGCGCACAGTTGAGCCAGCGACTGGTCGTCCATCGCCCGGCCGTTGAACCGCAACAGGGCCACAGCGGCGACGACTGTCAGGGCCGACGACGAGCTGAGTCCGGCGCCGCGCGGCGCGCCGAACGGCGCTGCGCCCACCACCAGCGCATCCATGCCGCGAAGTGGCTGCCCGGTTGCGCGCGCCAGCGCCTGTCCCGCCCCGCGTATCATGTTGCTCCAGTCGCCAGTTGGCGCCGCTGGAATCTGGCGCCCGCAGGTGAACGAAAAGGGGCGGAAATTGGCTTCGACGTTGCTCACCCGTACTGTTGCATCCGCACGCGGCCGGGCTAGCAGCAAAATGTCGTGCTCCAGGGCCAGCGGCAAGACATAGCCGTGATTATAATCGGTGTGCTCGCCGATCAAATTGACCCGGCCTGGCATGCGAAAGAAAAACACGTGGCCAGGCCCATAGAGTCCCTCAAAGTGCTCCAGGGCAACCGTGTAGCGCACCTCTTGCGCACCAGCATTCTCTGTGTAGATCGCTTCCAGCGTCGGTTTCATCGGGTCATTCCAAAGCGCGCATGCCATCTAATCAGGCGCCAAGATAATCCGTTTTCACTCGCTCCATCAAAGCCAGACTATCTTTGAAGCCACCCGGCCGATTGCGCGCCATCCAGATTTCCTCATACTCATCCATGAGCCCGTCTATTTCGGCAGTTAGAGATTGTCTCAGCTTACCGTCCTCCGAGCCGAGGATCCACGCGGCGCGCCGGCAACTATGCTGAAGCATCCTGGCCGCCCACCGAAACTCGCGGCGGATGAGATCACCATCCGAACGTTGCATATCGCCCTCCTGCAACGTATCCAAGAGTTCCTCGATGCGCTTATGGGTGTGCCAGAATCGCTCGGGCGCCAGACCGTCGCCGCCTGAAATGTACTTCTCCACTTGATCGAACTCGTCAGGGCGATGTTGTAGCAGGCGGAAAAGGACCGTACTGTTACCAGTCAGCACCCCAGTTTCCCGGTGTACGTTACCCAGGTCGAATGCCAGGCGGCCCATCGTTCCGCTGGGATCCTCGAATGCGAACTGGCTCAGAACCGCGGCAAGCGGGATTTCGCGATTAGCGTCACAAGCCCAGGAAACAGCCGCCCCATATGCGAAGCCAAGGTAACTGACCGGCAAGGGCTGCCAATGCCCGTTGTCTCCCCAATCAGTGTTGAGAAAGCCGACCGCACTGTGGTGGAGGCCGTTCTCTGCTGCATTCAGCAGATTGTCCATCGCATTCGCCGTTCGCCCGGCGATGGTGTTCCAGGAGGAGGTGCCGGGGCAGACATAAAAAGGTGCGCCAGATTGGGCAAAGACGGCGCCGTTTTTTGCGAAAGGATGATTTGCCTCATAGCCCCACTCCATGGCAATGACGTCCTTTGGCAGCTCTGGCACTAAGTCAGGATGATGAATAATAATATCTCCCCAAAACTGCATCGTGCGGCCCTGCGCCTGTACCTCGCGATAGATGTTCAGAAGAAAGTCCAGGTAGACCCGGCCCGCGCCCTTTTCTTTCACCGCCGTTCTGCTCCGTCCCTGGCCGATGTCGAACGTTTCGTCGCAACCGACGTTAAACTGCCGGCTGCTAAAGTGTGGCAATAGTTCATCGTAAAGACTCCGAACGAGCTCAATACTCCGCTCGTCAATAGGACACAAGCTGAAAGGAGCCTCTACCTTGGTGCCCGCCCACGGCGTTTCAAGCCATCCTTCCTCAACCTCGGCCAGGTGGCGGTAACGGCTGTGCGAGAGCCAGCGCTTCATGTGTCCGAATGAGTTCTGGTTCGGCACAAGCTCGACGAAACGCTCCCGGCAGTAGGCGTCGAGAGCGAGGATTTCCTCTCCGGTTATGGGCGAGGCAGAAGCCCAAACTTCGGGGTGGTTGCGGTAGGCGAAGGTGTGCTCGGTATATAACTGCAACTGGTTGACCTTCCACGACGCGAGCATGTCGACCAGGCGGTAGAGGGTTTCCATTGTCGGCACTTTGTCGCGGCTGATGTCGAGCATCACGCCGCGATTCAGGAAGTCTGGCCAGTCGACGATGTGTAGACCCGGCAGGTCGCGCCGGTATTGCGCGAGAAGCTGGATCAACGTCGCGCCGGCATAAAACGCACCAGCCGGTTGGCCGGCCTCGATATGAAGGCCCTCTGGTGTAATCGTTAACTCATAACCTTCTGGATGCGTCGTTGCCGAGGGCACAACGCCGAGCGTCAAACCTATTTGCTCAGTCGGGGCCGTGCTCCCGGCGACAATCTCCCAATTGAGCCCGGCATACTGTTGAAGCGACGCCTGCAAGCGTTTGGCTGTAAAGTGCAACTCCTGCGGCTGCGGGCTGTCGATGGCGATCAACTTGTTATCTGCAAGTGTATGAGGGCTGTAGGCCTGTGAGACGCTTCGGGGAATTGGTAAAAGGAGCGGCGAGTCATTCATAATAACCTCTGTTATTCATCTTGGAGCGCCAGCCGGACAACGCCGCCAGCGTGTTCCAGGCGCAGGCGAGCTTCATGCGGTGGGCAGCCGCGTAGAATAGAGACGATGGCTGTCTTGACGTCGTCGCCGCTGGCGGCCAGCACCCTGGCAGCCGCTTCTTCGTCGACGTCACCGGCCTGGGCAACAATGCGGCGGGCGCGCGCCTGCAACTTTTTATTTTCGATTCGTACGTTCACCATCAGATTGCCATACGTCTTGCCCAGACGAACCATGACTGCCGTGCTGAGCATATTGAGCACGAGTTTTTGTGCTGTGCCCGCCTTCAGGCGAGTCGAGCCGGCCAGGGCTTCTGGGCCTACCAGCGGCGCAATGACGTGATCGGCGAGATCGGCCAGCGGCGCAGGTAGATTACAAATCAGGGCAATGGTCAGCACCCCCCGCTGGCGCGCTTCTTCCATTGCGCCAAGCACGAAAGGCGTGCGGCCACTAGCGGCGATGCCGACTATGGCGTCCAGGCGGCCGAGGGCCAGCTCGCGAATCGCAGCGGCGCCCTCGTCTGCATCGTCCTCGGCCCCTTCCACCGAATCGGTGAACGCCTGGACTTCGCCGGCAATGACCGCCACGATTTTTCCCGGTTCCAGGCTGAATGTTGGGCCGCATTCTGCCGCGTCGACGACGCCCAGTCGCCCGGAACTGCCGGCGCCAACGTAGATCAGTCGTCCGCCGTGACGCATGCGCTCGGCCACATCGTCCACTGCTGCGGCAATAGCCGGCAACGTGCGTGCCACTGCCGATACTGCTTGCTTATCCTGCACATGCATTAATCCGACCACGGTCAAGACCGGGTGCAAATCGAGATCGCGGGTAAGGATATTGCGCTGTTCGGATGACCAGACATCGCCTACCGGAGGAGCCACTACCGGAGCTGCCGACCGGTGACCGGTCGATTCGAGGGCCAGCAGGCCCGCGCCGACGGTGGGATCGGCCCGAGGAACGATGGGATAGGCGCCAGGCACACGCGTGCGCACGGCCTGGGCGACTACGCGCCGGTAGAAGGAGTTACCCATGAGGCCGCCGGCGAGCACCAGGTGGAATGGGGTGGCCCAGAAGTCGAGCCGGCGGGCGACAGCGTCGACGCTGTCCGCCAGGGCCTCTGCACCCTCGGCTACGACTTCTATCGCCGCCAGGTCGCCGGCTTCAGCCGCGTCCAGCACAAGCGGGGCCAGCGCGGCGATCTCTGCCAGCTCGCGCTGTGGATCGTAAACCCAGCTCACGAGGTCGTCCGCCTGGCTCAGGCCAAGCGCCTCTAGAATACGGGCCGTCAGGCGGGTAGGCGGTCTGCGACCGTCGGCGGCCTGCGCCAGCGCCTGCAAGGCTTGCTGCGCTAGGCCATGAGCGCTGCCGTGATCCAGATAGTAGCCCCAACCACCGGCGCGGGCGCGTTTGCCATTGTTTTCACCGGCGACGCTCATGCCCGTGCCGGCGATAAGAACAATACCCTGACGGCTGCCGAGACCGCCCATCAAAGCCGCCACGGTGTCGTGCTCCACCTGTACGGGAATGTCAGGGAGGATCTCGGCTGCCAGATTGGCGAAAAGGCTTTTGTCTACCGGACGGCCCACGCCCGCCAAAGCCCAGGTGACGGCCGCTGCCCGGTTGAGTTCCAGGCCAGCCTGCTCCGCCGCGGCGCTCATTGCCGCGCGAAGATTCATCTTGGCCCTGTCCAGTCCCACGTTGTGGTAGTTGGAGGAACCGCTCTGACCCTGACCGAGGATGCGGGCGGCCTGGTCCATGACGACGGCAGCCGTTTTACTGGCGCCTCCATCAACGCCGATGACGAAGAAGTCCGATTGGGTAGTCATGCGCAATGCGTTGTCAATGGTAACGGCGCCAGAGGAATCTGGGCTGCCGCCTGAACAGCGGCAGCCCAGAAGCGAAGCGCGTTAAATCAAGGTCGTGCCCCTTACTGGTCCGCCGGCCTCAGCGTCCCGTTGAGGATCAAGACAGTCACGAACGGGTCGCCATAGGGGCCATTCTGGTAGATGGGGTCTTCCTCGGGCGGCCAGCCGGTGATGCGGCCCTCAAATGCCGGGTTGTTGCCATAGCGCTCCCACAAGGGGATCTGCGGTAGGAGCTCATTGTAAGCCAGTGCCAGCGTGTTGATGTCTTCGCGCTGTTCATCGATACTCCCGCCAAGGCCGGCTTGATCCGTCAGTTGCCCCAGATCAATGGTGCCCAGCGAGGTCTCCTGCTCTAGCGGGAAGTTCATGCCTGGGCCGCCTGTGGCGAGCGCCTCACCGCCCGTGAAGTTGTAGCTGTTCACGTTGACGTTGTAGGAGAAGTGTGGGTGCGGATTGCCGGCGCCCCAATCGCGGATGGCCAGCTCGAAGTCACCGGCGCGCACGTCAACCGGGTGCTGTTGGAAGTTCACGCCGCGGAAGGTGGTGGGAATGCCGAACTCGGTCAACTGTTCGGCGACGTTCTCGGCCGCAGCCGACCAGTCGGCGAATTCGGCCGGCGCGGTCAGTTCAAACTCCAGGCGTGCGCCCGTATCGTCCATCCAGACATCGTCGTCGTCGCGGCTGAAGCCCAGCCCGGTCAGGATCTCCTCAGCCGTCTCTGGATTGAAATCATACGTGTTGAGCTGTGACTTGGTTTCCTCGGTCAACCAGATATCGACCAGATTGTCCGAGAAGCCGGTCATCCACATCTGGCGGCGCCCGGAATCGGCCAGGGAGACGAAACCATTCTCATCGCGGTCGATGACGTAGGCGACTGCCTGGCGGAACTCAGGCAATTCGAAGGGATGGATATCGTGATTGAAGTACAGCGCCGGGCCGGTGTAGAGCGGCGCGCGGATAACGCGGATGCCCTGGGCAATGAACTCGCTCTCCGTCGCCGGCGGGAAGCCGTGCGTTGCATAGTCCACATCCCCTGCCAGGACTAGCGGCGTGATATCCGGCGTCTCGCCGTTGAAGTTGACGATGCGGTCGAAATTGACCCAGTCGGCCATGAAGGAAGACTCGTTCTTGTTCAGGATCAGCTGCGATTCGGTGATGCTGTCCTGATCGATCTTGTATGGACCCAAGACGACCATATCTTCGGGCCGGAATGCGTTGAACTCGTCCACCAATGCCTGCCACGCTTCTGACTCGGAGTCTTCGCCCGCCTCGACCAGATCGCGGACTTGTTGGGCGAAGTCGCCGTAGACCGACGAGGGGCGAATGTTCGTCTCACGGAGGACACGCCGCGGAATTGTGGTGGAGGGCTCAATGAGTAGGAAGTCAACGGTTGTCTCGTCCACAGCCTCGACGCCCTCCAGGAAGCGCCAGACGGCCAGGTCTAGCAGACGGGCGATATCGAAGGTGTCTACGACATCCTGAGAGGTGAAGGGGCTGCCATCGCTCCAGACGGCTCCCTGTTGCAACTGAACGCGCAGCGTCGTGTCGTCAACAAATTCCCACGATTCGCCGGCCAGGGGCATCCAATCATCATCGGCCCACATGTACATGAACAGTGGTGGTTCCATGAGGTGTTGGTAGATGCTGAGCGTGATGGCATCGGACACGAAGGTGTTGAAATGACCGGTCGGCGGCGCCTGATAGGGCCAGGCCGTATGAATCTCGCCGCCCGTGGGCGCTGGCTCTTCCTCTTCAGCTTCCTCGGGTTCCTCGGTCGGCTCCTCCACTGGCGCCTCGGTCGGCTCTTCACCTGGCTCCTCGACCGGCTCCTCAACTGGCTCTTCTTCGACTGGTTCTGGCGTAGCAGCTGGTTGCTGGCCACCGCAGGCGACCAGCGTCAGGGCAAAGACCAACAACAGGATTAACCACAAGCGTTTACTCATTTCTCTCCTTCCTTATTGTTTCTCACACACTGTTGGCTTGAGCACTCGAATCGGTACTAAGGGGACAAATGTGAGTTAGCTTCTTCAGTTCCTCTCCTAAAGAAGC
>JAICPS010000593.1 GCA_025929715.1 Anaerolineae bacterium
AAAACGTGTAGTTCGGTCGTTACGCCCGCGTGCATGAGGCGCGTGGCATACTCGATATTCTCATCCCGCAGAAGGTCCAGGTCGGCTGCCAGGATATAAGCGGGAGGCAAACCCGACAGATCGGTTGCCCGCGTTGGCGCAGCATAGGGCGATATGCTGCCTTGCGCATTACCCAGATAAGCCTTCCACGCCCTCAACGATGTCTCACGATTCCACGTCTTACCATCGGTAACGGCGTAACTCGACGGCGTCGTGTGGCGGTCGTCGAGACAGGGGTAAAGCAGCAATTGGAAGGTCAGCTCCGGGCCCTGACGGTCTCGCGCCATCAGCGCAATAGCCGCAGCCAGTCCACCGCCGGCGCTGGTCCCGCCAATGGCAATGCGTCCAGGATCTAAACCAATTTCTGGAGCGGACGTCGCCATCCACTTCAGCGCTGCATAACAATCTTCAACCGCAGCGGGAAAAGGATTCTCCGGCGCCAGACGATAGTCCACCGATACGATCAAACACCCGACTTCCGAGGCCATGCGACGGCAAAAGGGTTCGGCGCGATCCAGGTCGCCGAGCACAAAGCCGCCACCGTGAATCCAGAGAAGAGCAGGCAACACGCCGACTGCTGGCGATGGCCTGTAAATGCGAATGGGGATGTCTGGCGCCCCTTCAGGGCCCGGAATGCAGCGATCTTCAGCCGCCACGGGATAATCCCTGGCGACTGTTTCTCGCGTGATGCTCAACGCTTCCGCCGCGGCCCGCCGCACTGCGCTTAGATTAGATGTGATGTCGCCCAACTCGGGCAGCGTAGCGAAAACCGCTGCCAGTTCGGGGTCTAAATGCAGTTCGATGTTCATTAAGCAGAGTTTTTCATGGAGTTCGTTTAGGCTGAAATGCTTTCTCTTAACGCCTGATCTGGATGATCCGCCCAAAAAGGCGCCAACTCGCGCCGCAACTCGGGCAGAAATTCAACGCTACATTGCGCGATATCCAGCGGAAGCAGCTCACGGACCTGCAGGAAGTCAAGCCAGTCCGGAATCAGCAGTAGCATCGCCGCCGCCGTGTACATTTGCGGGTTCACCGTTTGCAGCATGCGTTGCAGGAAGACCTCCAGGCTGGGGCGATCGGGCGCGAGCGGATGCAGCGGTTCTGGGGGCGCTTGCGGAAATGGCCGCTGTTCCTGACGCAGCGCGGCTGCGATGTCCGGTTTTGGCTGCAGGTTGCCCGCGCGGCGGTCCAGCAGGTAGCGAGGAAGTTGCTCCCGAACTAGGTGAGCGCGCGCATAAGGCACACCGCCGCGGTGAGCATAGCCGATGAACTCCACCATCAGACCACTCAGCGCTGCCATCTCCAGCGGCTCAAAGTCGCGCATCGACCATGGACGTCCCACCTCGCCGCTTAAGAGGCGCAGGTATGGTTCAAGGCGTGTGGGGTCTACCTCGAAATAAACTTCTAACTTCTGAAGCAGCGATTTGTCGTCCGCCTCTGGCTCCGGTCCTCTTTCGAGGTACGCGTAGATCAGGTGATCCGTGGCGCGCGCGGCATAAGCCTCTACCGCGGGACGTGAGAAGGTCGGCTCGGTCTCCACGTGGGGCCAGACCAATCGCATCATCTCGTTGATAACCGCAAGCTCGTTGTGGTAGCCGAGTGTGTTCAGAATGGCGTAAAAAGTGGGGTAGTCCTCGCCGGCCGTCTCGGCAATTTGTAGCCCCACAGTCCGTAACTGGCTCTGTTCGCCGCTGTTGAAAGCATCGTATAGCGCCGCTTCAAGATTTGCAAGGTCAGGCATATCTCACTGCGGGCTTTCCTACCTCTCCGCGTGCTTGATCTCCTCCGCCAATACGGAGCGCACGATGGCTGTAGCGCTGGCGTATGTTGGGTCCATACCAAAATACGAGAGATTTTGCGAACCAAGGTTTTTGCCTTTGCTAAAAGGTGTGTCCGAAGCGTAATGCAGAATGCCAATTGGAAAGATGGCGCCGTAAAGGTTAACGATTTCGTTTTGTGGATAACGCTCCGGGCGGATCATCTCGTAGATGCTGCTGAGATAAGGGCCGGCCTCCATTTCCAGGTCCGTGTAGCCTTCGCGATAGAAGACGGACATGTAGCCGCGGTTCTGCAGGAATGTGCCGCGCACGGTGATCGCTTTCTGATTGTCGAAGACCGCGCCGTAGGTGAGCAATTGCGCAACGTCGGCAGCACGGAAGCAGTTGTCGAAGAGATAGGTGTTCAGTGATTGCTCGTCGTGGACCACGTTGGGGATCGTGATGTCGCCGATGCGTCCGGCGAGCGTCGCTGCTTTTCCCATGATGTAGATTCCACGCACACTGGAGACGTTGCGCGTGACCTCGGATAGAATCTGGTAAGCCGCCATGCCCAGCGGGAAGTCGATGTTGATGATCAAGGCGTTACTATGCTTCAAGCGCTCGATGCCGGGCAGGCGTAGGCGGGGATCAAGCCAGTCGAGGTTCAAACAGTTCAGCTCCACGACCTGCACCTCGACGTCAAACACGTGCAGGCTGGGAATGCGGCGAATGCCGGCTTCCTCCTCGTGTCGGACGCGTTCCAATTCTACGTCAGGATGGCGCTGCTCGTACTTCTTCAGCGTGTAATAGAGGAAATTCTCACGGCTGCTGGGCACGTTCCGTTCCAAAATGTCGCCGTACTCCTGCTGCAGTAAGAACGAGCCTTCGGTCTTAATGTAATCGACCAGTTTTTCCTCGCGCTGCAGCGCGAAGCCACTGAGCAAATTTGCCACGCTATGGGTATTGCTCGACACAAAGTAGACGGGCCGGTCTTCGAACTGCACCTCAGGCACGGCGCGGGCGACGTTTTGCCACCATCGACGCGTCGCGCGACGGTACTCGGCAAGGGAACCGCTGAGAAGACGCACCGAGATGTTGAT
>JAICPS010000097.1 GCA_025929715.1 Anaerolineae bacterium
GCCAACCTGCTGTTGGAGTTGATCGCCGGGAGACCTGATCCTTTCGCAGGCGCCCAGCAGGTGACGGAATCCGTGCGACGACTGGGGCTATACAATACATTCATCGCGGTTCCCTATGATCTGGAACCGGATCCTCGCTATCTCTCAACCTATGCTACGCCTGCTAATCAGCAAACTGAATTGAGTACCAACCCCGACAGCAGTATGCAGACGACGGTGTCGGATATGGGCCAATTATTAGCCCTGCTATTTCAATGCACCGCGGGCGAGGGTTATTTACTGGAAGCCTCTTCCGGGGCGCTAACGCAGGCGGAGTGCCGGGCAATCATCGACGTCATGGCTCACAACGACATCGATGCATTTATCGAGGAGGGCGTGCCACCGGGCATCCCCGTCGCCCACAAACATGGATGGGTGGGTGAAACACACGGCGATGCGGGCATTGTGCAGCTTGAGGAACATCCTTACGTCTTTGTCGTTGCCCTACACCGGCCGGGCTGGCTACTATGGGAAGAAAGCACGGCGATTATCAAAGCGATGTCCGCTCTGGTGTACGCTCACTTTGCGGATCCCTTGGCTTACAGCGCCGAGACGCTACGCCGGCAACCGCCGGCCATTCCGACAATCGCTCCGACGCCCGGCCTGCCAATGGCGGTAGTCAACAATACGGGTGGCGCCGGACTCACTTTGCGCGAATCGCCCGGCGGCGCGGAAATCGTGATCTTGCCCGAGGGCAGTCTGGTCTTTCTGTCGAACGAACCTCCGGCACAACAGGGCGGGCTTGAATGGCGCAAGGTGCAGCTTCTGGGTAATCTGAGTGGCTGGGCGGTGGCCGATTTTCTCCAGGCGCAGTAAAACCACGGTACCTCTCTTAATTTGACGAACAAGCCCCGGCGAAGGAGATGCCGGGGCTTGTTCTGTTAGTAAGTTGACAATCTTTTCGCGTCTGCTATAATTTTTTAGGTATGGCTAAATGCTACTGTGTGTTTTACCTTAATGAAGATTTCGTGAGCGCAAATTAATATGAGTGGATTAGCGACCCAAGCTACTCAGGATTACTTGAAGGTAATTTACCAGGTATGTGAAGATCATAGCCGGGCCAGCACTGGCCAGATTGCAGACGAGTTGGGGGTAACGCCTGCGTCGGTGACTGGCATGTTAAAGAAGCTGGCAGCGTCAGAGCCTGCCTTGCTCAGTTACCGAAAACATCAAGGCGCTGTGCTGACGCCCGAAGGCGAGAGGCTGGCATTACAGATCATTCGCAGTCACCGGCTCTTGGAGTGCTTTTTGCACGACACGCTCGGCTATGCCTGGGACGAGGTGCACGAGGAAGCGGAACGACTCGAGCATGCGATTTCGGGTCCCCTTGGGCGGCGCATTGCGGATCTCTTGCAAGAACCGGAGCACGATCCACACGGCGCTCCCATTCCCACACGCGATTTACAAATGCCCGCCGACTGTTCCGTGCCGCTCGACGAACTGACGCCGGGCCAGGACGCGTGCGTGAAACGAGTCAGCGATCGCGATCCACAACTACTACGCTATTTGGCCGAAATTTCGCTCATCCCGGGAACCGAGCTGACCCTGTTGCAGCCACTACCGTTTTCTGATCACGTGCGTCTGCGCTATGGCGGTGACAACGAGGCAATTATCATCAGTGCCCGGGTTGCCTGTCAAGTGTTTGTAATACCCCATCAGCGTGCTGGCGAAGCCGGGAAACACGACTGCCTCATTGCAGGAGAACAGCTAACATGAAGCGACTTTGGACTCTATTTCTGCTTTCACTACTCGTCGGCCTTCTCGTCGCCTGTGACGATACAGCCTCGCAAAATAATGCTGTGGACGTGAGCGAAAGGCAGATTAATGTTGTGGCGACCATTGGCATGATTACCGACATCGTCGAAAATATAGGCGGCGAGCGGGTCGATGTGACGGGCCTCATGGGGCCGGGCATAGACCCACATCTGTACACGGCGAGTGAGGGAGACGTCACTCGACTACGCGAGGCAGACATCGTCTTTTACAATGGACTACATCTTGAGGCGCAGATGGCCAACGTTCTGGAACGTATGAACGAGAGCGGGTCACGCACTGTTGCCGTCACGGATGGCATTGAACGTGAAATACTTTTAGCTCCGCCCGAATTCCAAGGGGCTTATGATCCGCATGTATGGTTTGATGTCTCGATGTGGATGAGCGCCGTAGAGACAGTCCGCGATGCCCTGATTGAACTTGATCCCGCCAGTGCCGAAATCTACCAGCAGAATGCGGAGGCTTATCTCTCAGAATTGCAGGAATTACATGAATACGTGCAGGAGCAGGCAGAAACAGTGCCCGAGCAGAAACGAGTATTGGTAACAGCGCACGACGCGTTCAACTATTTCGGCCGTGCCTATGGCTTTGAAGTGCGCGGGTTGCAGGGTATCAGCACGGCGGCCGAGGCGAGTACAGCAGATGTCCAGAATCTGGCTCGCTTTATCGCCGAGCGCGAGATCCCGGCTGTCTTCATCGAGTCCTCCGTGCCCCAGCGAAATATAGAGGCGGTGCAAGCTGCGGTGCGTTCTGAGGGCTTTGACGTCAGTATTGGCGGCGAACTGTTTTCAGATGCGATGGGAAATCCTGGGACGCCGGAAGGTACGTACATTGGCATGGTTCGGCACAATATAGATATCATTGTATCGGCGCTGTTGGCCACTGAATAGAGGCTTTAGGTGCATTAACAGTCCTGAACTTATCTAAGGGGCAGCATGACAACGACGACGAGATCCGTCGAAAAGATGAAGGGTAACGAAAAGAAACAAATATTTCGCGTAACAGGCATGGACTGCGCCAGTTGCGCGCGGACTGTCGAAACCGGCGTGGCGCGGCTGCCCGGAGTTGAAGAATGTAGCCTCAACTACACGACAGAGCGACTCGTTGTCCGCGGTGAAGTGGACGACGAAACGGTTGAGACGCGCGTTCGCGAGCTTGGTTACGACCTGATACTTATAGACGAGCAGGACTCGTGGGCGGGGTTAAGCTCAAAGCAAAGACCGCGAAGTTTTTTCAGATATATGATGGCTCAGCGTGATACGATGCTGGCTCTGATTGGGGCGCTGCTTATCCTCCCGGGCCTGATTTTCAACGAGCTGCTGCCGATGTTGGGGCAGTATCACGCTCTATTTGACGCGATGGCGGTTGCCGCGCTCGTCATGGCCGGATATCCCGTTGCGCATAGCGCCTGGAATGCGTTGCGCATTAACCGCGATATCAACATCAACGTCTTGATGACCATCGCCAGCATCGGCGCGCTCTTCATCGGCGCTTACACAGAAGCGGGGCTGGTAATGGTGTTATTCGCTCTTGGCGAAGCGCTGGAAGGGTATGCCGCCAGCCGCGCGCGGGAAGCGATCCGCAGTCTCATTGCCGTGGTGCCTGGCGAGGCGACGGTGTTACGCGCCTGCATCGATTGCGCCACCCATATGGGTCAAAATGGATACGAAGCGGGTCCGTGTCCCTTCTGCGGGCTGGAGGAGCAACGGGTGCCTGTCGAAGAGCTGCGCGTTGGGGAAACAATTATCGTGCGGCCTGGCGAGCGCATTCCTATGGATGGGCAGATCCTTGATGGAACCTCGTCGATCAACGAGGCGCCCATTACCGGAGAGAGTTTGCCCGTTGCGAAGGAAGCGGGTGACACAGTTTTCGCAAGCAGTATCAATGGTGAAGGAGTTCTACGGCTTGAAGTGACGCACCGGCCGCAAGATAACACAATCAGCCGCCTGATCCGCATGGTCGAAGACGCCCAGGAGAAGAAAGCGCCGGCACAGAAATTCGTGGATCGCTTCGCACGCGTGTACACACCGGCAGTGGTTCTGCTGGCGGCGCTTGTAGCCTTCGTTCCACCATTGCTCCTCGGGCAGCCGCTCCTTTCAAACGGTGACACCCAGGGCTGGCTTTATCGCGCCCTGGCACTGCTAGTTGTGGCCTGTCCCTGCGCACTCGTCATCAGTACGCCGGTCAGCCTTATAAGCGCCATCAGCAACGCGGCGCGCCACGGTGTGTTGGTGAAGGGCGGCGTCTTCCTGGAAGCGCTCAGCCGTGTTCAAGTCGTGGCTCTTGACAAGACTGGTACGCTGACCCGCGGTGAGCCCACCGTTGTCACAGTGCAGGCGGTAGGCTGTCGCGAACGGGTTGAGGGGCAATGTGAGGATTGTGACGATATGCTGGCTCTGGCGGGCGCCGTAGAGCGCCACAGCGAGCACCCGCTGGCCCAGGCGCTAGTGGAAGCATCGGTGAGGCGCGGCGTCGATCGTCGTTACCGGCGGGCGGAAGGGGTTGCGGCCATGGCGGGACAGGGCGTTACCGGCCGCGTCGACGGACGGCAAGTCACGATAGGCAGCCACCGCTACTTTGACCAACGGATGGTGCATGCACCGCACACTTGCCTGGAGCTGCAGTCCGCCACCAGAGCAGGACATACACCGGTATTGATTAGTGCGGACGGACATTACCTGGGTTACGTTACCGTGGCGGACGCTGTGCGGGCGTCGAGCGCGCAAGTGGTGACGCGGCTGCGCCAGCTCGGGCTGGATCCGTTGATTATGTTGACCGGGGATGATGATGAGACGGCAGCGACCATCGGCCGGGAAGTGGGTGTAACCGATGTGCGGGCCAACCTATTGCCCGAAGACAAGGTAGCGGTGGTACAGGCGCTCCTCGACGATTTTGGCGCTGTCGCGATGGTCGGCGATGGAATCAACGACGCGCCCGCCCTGGCGACGTCAACCGTTGGCATCGCTATGGGTGCAGCCGGCACAGCACAGGCGATGGAGACGGCTGACATTGCGCTCATGGGCGATGACCTGTCCAGATTGCCGTTTGCAATCCGTCTCAGCCGGGCCACGATGCACACCATTCGAACAAACGTCGCGCTAAGCCTGGCGATAAAGGGCGTGTTTCTCGTTCTTGTTTTACTGGGCATGGGGAGCCTGTGGCTTGCAGTTCTTGCCGACATGGGCGCATCGCTGCTGGTGACGCTAAACGGCACGCGCCTCCTGCGCAGGCCGCATCCGGAAACGGCTTAAGTGACCGGCACTTCTAAAGTGCCGGTCACCTCTGGACAAGATAGGATTTAGATAATGGAAGAGAAGCACGCAGCGATTGAAGTCGCGGACCTGACCGTAGCCTACCAGGAAAAGCCGGTCCTCTGGGACGTGGACATGTACGTGCCGGAAGGGATATTAATGGCTATCGTCGGTCCCAATGGCGCCGGCAAAACGACCTTAATTAAGGCGATCATGGGCCTTATCCAACCGGCCGCCGGGCAGATTTCTATCTATGGCAAACCGTTTCGGGAACAGCGCGGGTTAGTGGGATACGTTCCACAGCGAGGCAGCGTAGACTGGGATTTTCCTACAAATGTGCTTGACGTGGTCATGATGGGCCGCTATGGGCGCCTGGGTTGGATCCGCCGTCCGGGGCGGGAGGAAGAACGTCTGGCGTTAGAAGCGTTGGAAAAGGTCGGTATGGCCCGCTACTCAGAGCGGCAAATTAGCCAGCTGTCCGGGGGACAACAGCAACGCGTCTTTCTGGCGCGCGCCCTGGTGCAGGAAGCTCAGATTTATTTTATGGACGAACCGTTTCAGGGCGTCGATGCCACGACCGAGCGCGCCATTATTACGCTGCTGAAGGAGCTGAGCGCCGCAAATAAGACGGTGGTCGCCGTCCATCACGACCTGCAGACCGTGCCTGAATATTTCGACTACGTGACGCTGCTGAACGTGCGCTGCATCGCCAGTGGACCCGTGGAGCAGGTATTTAGCGAGGAAAACCTGCGCGCAACCTACGGTGGGCGCGTCGCCTTCCTCACCGCAGCTGGCAACGGGGCTGAACAAGTCGAACCGGCAGCCACGACCGCCGGTCACGGAGCCATATAATGGAGCTTTGGAGCCTGCTGCAAGACCTCCTGTTTGATTACACCCTGCGCACCGTGGCGTTGGGCGCAGCTGTTCTTGGTATTGTCAGCGGCTCACTGGGCTCCTTTGCCGTACTGCGCAGGCAAAGCTTGCTCGGCGACGCCATGTCGCACGCGGCGCTGCCCGGTATCGTTATTGCTTTCATCTTAACCCGGAGCAAATTCTCGCTCGTCTTGCTGCTCGGAGCGCTTGTCGCCGGCTGGCTGGCGACCCTTTTGATGACTGCCATCGTGCGCTATACGCGCGTGAAGCAAGACAGCGCCCTGGGACTGGTTCTCTCCATCTTCTTTGGCTTTGGGCTTGTGTTACTTACCTATGTTCAGCGCATCCCGGATGCCAATCAGGCAGGGCTGAACAGTTATCTTTTTGGCCAGGCGGCGGCTCTGTTGCAACGCGACGTGCTCGCCATGGCAGTGTTGGGTAGCGCCGCATTGGTGTTGATGGGCCTGTTCTGGAAAGAGTTCAAGTTATTGAGCTTTGATCCCGTCTTTGGCGCGAGCCTTGGTTTTCCGATGCGACTCGTCGATACGCTGCTAACCACGACGCTAGTAATCGCCATTGTGGTCGGCCTGCAGGCGGTTGGGGTCGTCTTGATGAGCGCCATGGTCGTGGCTCCCGCTGCGGCCGCCCGGCAGTGGACTGACCGGCTGAGCATCATGGTGCTGTTGGCGGCGCTGTTCGGCGCGCTAGCAGGTGTGATAGGCGCCCTGATAAGCAGCAGTGGCAGCGGCCTGGCAACCGGTCCAACCATCGTGCTCGTGGTTAGCGCCATTGTTACAATTTCTATTTTCCTGGCGCCTAATCGTGGTCTGTTATGGCGCTGGATAGTTCGGCGCCGTAATCGTCGCCGGTTGCGCGTGGAGGCGGTGCTTGCGGATCTATACACGCTGGCCACACAGCACGAGAACCGCTATCATGCTCACGACGCGGTCGTCATTCGCACGATGCGCGCCGGTCAGGGCGGGGTGGCTCATACGCTGGACATTTTGCAGGAACGCGGCCTTGTCCGTAAAGAAGATGAGAGTCGGTGGGCGCTCACCCCTGATGGTTTTCGGGAAGCACAGCGTATTACCGCGGACATGCAAGAGTAGACGATGTCTCTCACTCAGATAGAAATTCAACTGATTGCTACGGTGGTCGCCGTTGCTTGCGCCCTACCGGGGGTGTTCCTGGTGCTACGGAGCATGGCAATGATGAGCGATGCCATTAGCCATACTGTGCTGTTGGGGATCGTGATCGGCTTCTTTATCGTGGAAGATATCAATTCGCCGCTGCTAATAGCAGGCGCAGCCGTGATGGGGCTGATCACCGTTAGCCTGGTGGAGTTGCTGAATCGAACACGGCTGGTGCAAGAAGACGCAGCGATTGGCCTAGTTTTCCCGGCGCTGTTCAGCCTCGCGGTCATTCTAATCTCGCGCTTTGCCGGCGACGTACACCTTGACAGCGACGCGGTGCTGCTCGGCGAGCTGGCCTTCGCTCCATTCGACCGCCTGGTTATTGCCGGGAGCGATGTGGGGCCGGTGGCCCTATATACGATGACGGGCGTTCTCCTGCTCAATCTCACTTTCATACTGATTTTCTATAAGGAATTGAAGCTCGCTACATTTGACGCGGCTCTTGCCGCGGCACTGGGTTTTTCACCTGGGCTGATCCATTACGGACTGATGGGACTGGTCTCAATTACGGCTGTGGGCGCCTTTGACACCGTCGGCTCAATTCTGGTGGTAGCGCTGATGATCGCGCCACCGGTCAGCGCCTATTTACTGACGGACCGCCTTACGACAATGCTTGGTCTCAGCGCGGTCTTTGCCGCCATCGGCGCCATCACCGGCTACTGGGTAGCCCATTGGCTCGACGCCAACATCGCCGGCTCGATGGCGATGATGTTGGGGCTGATTTTCGGAGTTGTTTTTCTATTTGCGCCGGAACGTGGAATGGTAGCCCTCGCCCAACGCCGCGCACGGCAGAAGTGGGAGTTCGCGCAGGCGGCGCTCACCATTCACCTGCTGAACCATGAAGGAACACCAGCCGCAGCCCAGGAGAACCGCGTCGAACACCTCAGCCACCATTTGCGCTGGCAACCGCCCTTTGCCGCCGAGGTCGTGCAACGTGCGCAGCGGCACGGACTCGTCGAACGTCATAACGGCTATCTGGCGCTGACCGACGACGGTCGCCAACTGGCCCGCGAAACGCTGATGCTGGCTACGTAACGGCGTGGTTATTCTTCGATGTGGAAGTGGAAAGAACCATGAACCTACAACAACTGCTGAATAAACTCGAAAAGGCATGGCGTTCGTTTCAAGAATCCTACAGTGGCTTGAGCGACCAGAAGATGAAGGAACCTGGCGTCACGGGCGATTGGTCGGTGAAAGACATCCTTGCGCATGTAACGACCTGGGAGCAGGAGGCGCTGAAGACGCTGCCGCTGATTCTCGAGGGCGGCAGAATACCACGCTATTCTGAGGTGTACGGTGGCATCGATGCCTTTAACGCTCAGATGTCGGACCAGAAACGCGACCTTTCGCTATCCGTGGTCCTGAAGGAACTGGATGAAACCCACCGCCGGCTCGTCGAATACGTGCAAAGCGCCCCTGAAGACGCGATCACGCGGGAGACACGCTTCCGGCGCCGGCTGCGACTCGATACATACAGCCATTATCCGATACATGACAAGGCGATACGCGAATGGCGGAAACGGTCAGCCTGATTGCGACCTTATTTCCCGCAAGCTTCAATAATTAGCCAGCAGTTCCATGTGGCCGCGCAGACTTTCCTCCATCAGCTTAATTGAGATACTCTCGCCTGCAATGTGCGCCTGCTCTTCTTCGGCAGGTGAATAGCCTATGATCGGGATGTCGTACTCTACGAAATGCCGGCCGTCAGTGGCGAAGCGGTAGCTGGCCAACTGCGGCTCGCGACCCATACCCTGGGTGATTAACTGTAGTGCCTTTTGTACTGCCTCGCTCTCCGGTGGCGTGTAGAAGCCTGCGAGGAGTTCGTCGGAGTCCATCACCGGCTGGTTGGAGTAAGCGGCGGTAATCGAATGGGGTAGCTCTCCTGCCACCCCGCTGATAAACGCCTTCAGGCTGTTCGGGCTCTCCGTGGAAGTTCGGAAGTCTAACAGCACCCGAGACCATGCCGGCGTCACGTTTTGGCTTTCTGTGTCTACTTCGATTATGGTCGGGGCCACGGTCGTCTTACCAAGCAATTCGTGACTACGAAGCTCCGCTTGAGCTGCCTGCAATCGCTCCAGGAAGGTTGCCAGCAAATAGTTGGGGTTGTCGCCCTTCTCGGGAACGCTTGCGTGTACCGAACGACCGCGAAAGGTCACCCATAGGCCAAGCATGCCACGATGGCCCAGGCTCAGATTATTTGAAGACGGCTCACCCAAAAACACCAGGGCCACCGGATAGTTCAAATTCTCTATCCAGTGTAGAGCTCCTGCACCACCCACCTCTTCTTCCACCACTCCCGTAAAGACGACGTTGCGCCGTGGTCTTACACCTGAGCGGAGTAATCCGGCCATGCTGTAGAGTTGTACGGCGAGCGGTCCTTTGATGTCACTGGCTCCCCGCCCGACGATGCGCCCGTCGACAATCGTTCCAGAGTATGGCGGGACCGGCCAAAGATCCGGATCGCCGGGATCGACGTGGTCCAGGTGCGTGTTGAGGACCAGCGCCGGCGACAACTGATTCACGCCGAAGACCCGCCCGTAGACATTGCCAATCTCGTCCGTCCACACCTCATCAAACTGCAGGCGTTCCATCTCGGCAGCAATGAGTTCGGCGATAACCTGTTCCTTGCCGGGCATGCTTGGGGTTTGAATAAGACGGCAAGCAAAATCGACGCAGTCCTCTGTCAGTTGCGGAAACAATTCCTCATTATCCACGTTCAAATTCATCCTTCTCTTGTTGCTGCGGTGTTATTTCCGTAAGAAATTCCCATGCCTGACGATATTTTTCCAGTCGCGCAACGTCGTTCTCGCGCACGTGATCCATGCGACGGACGTCCATGTTGTGTGTCAGGTCGGCCAACTTAATTTTGCGCGCGACCGGATTGGGCTTAAGACGCCGCACGTACGCTTCGTAAGGCGTATTCTCCTTATCATGGGTTAGCAGCTCGACGGCCTCCAGCACCTCTGCAGAAAAGCCTTCCCTGCGCAGATCGGCAAGCGTCATCTCTGAGTCCTCGACCACGTCGTGCAGCACGGCGGCTGTCATTTCGACTTCGGAATCCATTTGAAGCATGACGTGTAGCGGGTGCAGTATATATGGGTGCCCATAACGATCAGTTTGCCCGCTATGAACCTGCAAGGCGATAGCGATGGCGTGCTCCAATTGATTCATGGTACCTCCAGACTGTGGCGAGGGCCAATTGGCATTTGACCTCAAGCGACTATAATAGGAATAACTGTAACGATTTCCCATCGTAGTTGCTAACTTTGGTCATTTCCCATGCGAACAAAGGCCCCAGGGGCTTAAAATAATACCGCAAGGAGCAGGCAAATGAAAGCTATCACAGTGCAAGAACTGATTACTAGCTTCGAAGGCGCAGTTGAAGTCGAAGGCGAAACTGTCACCGTTGTCGACGAACTGGCGCTGAGGGAACAGGTGGACGATCTTGTTTATAGCGCCGTATTTGGCGAGGAGCTGGTGCGCGCGACGGCCCGCTGGCTGCTTTGGGAGTTGGGCCAGCAGCTGGGGATTCATCCGTCGTCCATTCACGAGCTATACCTCGCTATTGGCCGCGGCGACGTGCCCCATAACTTCACCGTGCCGGCGATGAACGTGCGCGGCATGAATTACGATATGGCTCGCGCGATTTTCAGAGCAGCGAATCGTCTCGACGTTGGCGCCCTTATTTTTGAAATCGCGCGCTCTGAAATTGGCTACACCGACCAGCGTCCTGCAGAATACGTCTCTTCGCTCATAGGAGCCGGGATAAAAGAGGGTTTCCGCGGCCCGCTGTTCATACAGGGCGACCACTTCCAGGTTTCGGCCAAGGGGTACACGACAAATGGCGAGAAAGAAGTTGGCGCCGTCAAGGAGCTCATTAAAGAAGCGGTAGCAGCCGGTTTTTATAATATTGATATCGACACCTCAACGCTCGTAGACTTGAGCAGGGAAGCGCTGGAGGAACAGCAGCAGGTCAATTATCGGTTGTCGGCCGAATTAACAAAGTTCGTGCGCGGGCTGGAACCGGAAGCCATTACCGTATCCTTGGGCGGCGAAATTGGCGAAGTTGGCGAAAAGAACTCGACTGTGCCAGAGCTGCGCGCGTATATGGACGGCTACTTGAGAGAGCTTAGCGACGAATACGAGGGCATCTCCAAGATTTCCGTCCAGACTGGCACCAGTCACGGTGGCGTCGTCCTGCCCGACGGTACGCTCGCCGACGTCAACGTCGATTTCGAGAC
>JAICPS010000459.1 GCA_025929715.1 Anaerolineae bacterium
AAACGAACCTGACCTGATTAGAGTCACAATGCGAGCTTTTAGATGTCTGGGCAACCCTCCTTTCGCTGCGGAACGAGATGTCCAAGCAAAGCAGCGATGTCGCGCCGCACACGCACAATCGCCGGCCTAATCCGTAGGACATATCATTCGACGACGCTTGTGGACTATGGAGTCCGCATTTAGATAAGAACGTCTTTAGATGTGAGAAAAAAGGATCGGCGCTGATAGAGAGAAAACAGGTTAATCAATAATGTGAGGTAGATGCCTGGATATCTGAGAACTGGATATCCACGGTAATAATAGCAGTTTATACTGCCCAATACAACAGTCTGCACCCGGTTGCCATTGTTGACAGGCGATGGCGTAAGGCTACAATTAAATACAGTTTACATGATACAAAATATCATTCTGACACCACGCCGGCAAGGATAAGCGAATGGAGACAATCACCCGCGTCCCACGGCACGGGGTTGAACATGAACCGACCGCGCCGCTGCTAGAGGTCGAGGATCTGGCGCTGAGCTACCCTACGCTTTCGCCGGAAGGTGGGCGCGGCCGATTCCGTCCCGAAAACGGACGGCGGCCGGCGCTGTATGACCTTTCGTTTCGCATCGAGGCCGGCGAGCGCGTCGCCGTGGTGGGCCCGAACGGGGCCGGCAAGAGCACGCTTTTCAAAATCATTGCGGGCACGTTGAAGCCAGATTCGGGCGAAGTACGGGTGTTTGGCCACGAGCCGGACCGCCACATCTGCATCGCGTACGTGCCGCAGCGAAACCAGATTGACTGGACTTTCCCGGTGACGGTCGAAGACGTGGTGATGATGGGGCGCGTGGGGCAGATCGGCCTTTTTCGCCGGGCGCGCCAGCAGGATTGGCAGATCGCGCGCGCCAGCCTGGAGCGGGTCAACGCCACGCACCTGGCATCCAAGCAGATTGGCGAGCTTTCGGGCGGACAGCAGCAGCGCATCTTTATCGCCCGCGCACTGGCGCAGGAAGCGGAGCTATTGCTGCTCGACGAGCCGTTCACCGGCCTGGATTTGCCGAGCCAGGAGAGGATTTTCACTATGTTGCAGCGGCTGCATGAGGACGAGGTGACGCTGCTGGTCGCCACGCACGATCTAAACCTGGCGGCGGAACAGTTCGACCGGGTGATGCTGCTCAACCGCACGTTGATTGCCTTTGGGCCGCCGGAGAACGTGCTCACTTCCCAACATCTGCTGCGGGCGTATGGGGGGCAGATGCACGTGATCTCGGCCGCAGATGGGGCGTTGGTCCTGGCGGATACGTGTTGTGAAGGGGAAGTGGAGCACCAGCACTGACGTGCCTACTACGAACGGATGACCCTTCTGGACTGGATTCTTGATCCACTGAGTTACAGCTTCATCGTGCGGGGACTGCTGGCTTCGGTGATGGTCGGCATCGTCTGCGCCGTACTGGGGACGTACGTGGTTCTGCGTGGGATGGCTTTCCTAGGGGATGCGCTGGCGCACACGATTTTGCCGGGAGTGGTTGTGGCCTTTCTGCTGGGCTGGCCGCTGGCGGTGGGCGCGCTGGCGATGGGTATTGTCACCGCGCTGGGGATCGGGGCGCTCAGCGGGCAGGGGGTCGTCAAGGAAGATACGGCCATCGGCATCATTTTTGCTGGCTCCTTTGCGCTGGGGGTCGCGCTGCTATCCGGCGTCGGCAACTACACGGTGGACCTGGCGCACTTTCTATTCGGAAACCTGTTGGGGGTCTCGACGACCGATTTGTGGCTCATTCTAGGCCTGGGTACGGCGGTTTTACTGCTCATCGGCCTGTTTTATAAGGAGTTCCTGGTGATTTCTTTTGATCCCACGCTGGCGCAGACGCTGCGGCTGCCGACTGAATTTCTGCGCTACCTGCTGCTGGTGCTGATCTCGATCACGGTGGTCGTGGCGCTGCAGGTCGTGGGCATCGCGCTGATCCTCGCGGTGCTGGTGACGCCGGCGGCGGCGGCCTCGCTGCTGACGCGCCGCCTGCTGGCCATGATGGCGGTGGCGGCGGCGATTGGGGCGGTTTCAGGTGTGGCCGGGCTCTATGGCTCCTATTACTTGAACATCGCTTCGGGTCCGGCGGTGGTGCTCGTGGCGACGGGGATCTTTGCGTTGGTGTTTGTGTTTGCGCCGGGTCGGGGGGTGGTGTGGCGTTGACCTGTGTCGCGCAACCCTCTGGCTTGCCAGCCCGCCCAAGCAAGATGCGTGTGCTACACTGCCGCCATGTTTCAGGAACTTGTATTAGGAAGCTATAAGATCAATCGCGCGGCGTTCTTGGCCCTGTTGACAGTTGCCGCTCTTATCGTGGCGGCTGCGCTGTTACTCTGGCGTGGGGCACGCACAGGCGTGGCTATCATTGCACGCAGCCCGGCAGAGAATGCGGTAGGCGTGCCGGGTCTGGCCACGATACGCGTGCGCTTTGACCGGCCCATGAATCTTTCGACAGCGCCCGAAATCAGTTTGACGCCGGCAGTTACGGGCACGGTGCGCTGGGAGGACGACGCCACGCTTTCGTTCCGTCCTTCAACGGCGCTGCTGCCCCAAACGGCGTATACCGTCGAGGTCGAGTCCGGTTTGCAAGGGGAGGATGGGCGCCGCCTGAGCCGGGCGCAAAGCTGGCGGTTTACGACGCGCAGCCCGCGTATTTTGTTCCTGAGTTGGGACGACGCGAATCGCGTTCAGCTTTATGTCGTATCGCCGCAGGGCGGCGAGGCCATGGCGCTGACTCAAGCGCCACTCAGAGTGCTCGACTACGACCTGTCTCCTGACGGCGCGAGCGTCGTCTATAGTAACGAGCGGCAGGACGGCGGCAGCGATCTCTGGCAGGTGCCGGTGGACGGCGCGGAGCCGCGGTTGCTGTTTGATTGCGGCGGTGACTACTGCATTGGGCCGTCATGGGCGCCGGACGGCGAGCGGCTACTGTACGAGCGCCGCGCAATAGCCGCACCTGGAGAAGCGCCGGGTCCACCGCGCCTATGGTGGCTGATTCCAGAAAGTGGAGAAACTTCCCCTCTCTTCAGTGACGACCAGATCCTGGGCCACGCACCGCGATTTTCTGACGATGGGAGTTGGATGAGCTACGTCGTGCCGCTCGTGCAGGCGGTCCAGCTATATAACTTCGAGACCGGCGCCCTGATCGAGATGCCCAACGAGATCGGCGAGCCGGCTGCCTGGCACCCCTGGCGCAATGTTCTGGTCAATAACGATATTCACTTCCAGGGCGAGAGCTTTTCGGTGCACATTTTCCGGCTGGAACTACCCGCGGCGGAGGCTACGGATCTCAGCGGACAGATCGTCACGAACGACGGGTCTCCTTCGTGGTCGCCGACTGGCGACTGGATCGCGTTCGCCCGCAAGCCGCCCGGCACGGCCGCCGGTCGCCAGTTGTGGCTGATGCGGCCTGACGGCAGCCAGACCAGGGCTCTCACCGACGACGCGCAGACAAATTTCGGCCCGCCTGCCTGGTCGCCCGACGGCAGCCAACTGCTATCGCAGCGCTTCGACATCACGGAGCCAGGCGGCGAGCCTGGGATCTGGCTGGTGGACGTGGACGACGGCAAGCTGCACGAGGTGGCGGAAGTGGGGTTTCAGCCGGCGTGGCTGCCGTGAGGGGGACTGAGGACGGGGGACGGAAGACGGCAGTCAATGGTCTTCAGTCTTAGGTCAGGGCTCTTCGGTATGGGGTTGTCCGTCGCCGATCTCCCGTCTCCCGCCTAGCGAATATACTTTGCTGATGGGGAACGGAATCTCGATTCCTGCGGCCTCGAACGCTTGCTTGATTGCCGGAACGCCCAGGTCTGCCGCGCGAAATTGGGGGGTCTGGGAACCGGCGATCCAGTAGAACAGGGTTAAATTAAGGGATGAGGCGTCAAAGGTGTGAAATACGACGTATGGCGGCGGGTCTTTCAAGACAAGGGAAACAGCGTCGATGGC
>JAICPS010000580.1 GCA_025929715.1 Anaerolineae bacterium
GCTCGCGGCGCTGGTGCAGCTCAGGATAGACGTTGCCCATCGTTTCGATATAAACGCCGGCTATCTCGGCCAAGAATGGCTCCCGAAAGCCAATCTTGCGCCCAAAACGCACGGCGCGGCGAATGATCATGCGCAGCACGTAGTCACCTCCGTCGTTGCCCGGGTCTACACCATCTCCGATGAGGAATGTCGCCGCCCGACCATGATCGGCAATTACGCGGTATGCAATTGTATGCGCCTCGCGCTGCGCCTTGTCGTCGCCCAGCAGCGCCTGCACGTGGTCCATGGCCGGCGCGAACAGGTCCGTCTCGTAGTTAATTCTGGTCTGCTGCTGGACGGCGGTGATGCGTTCCAGGCCCATACCTGTATCTACACCGGGATTGGGCAAGAAAGTGCGGACGCCGCTTTCGTCCTGATTGAACTGCATAAAGACGAGATTCCAGATCTCAAGCCAACGATTGCAGCCATTGTCGAGCGCGATGCTGCAACTGTCTTCGCCGCAGTTGCACGCCTCTGGGCCCCAATCGTAGTGAACCTCGCTGGTGGGTCCGCAAGGGCCTACGTCGCCCATCATCCAGAAATTGGTCTTGTCGCCCATGCGCACGACGCGCCCAGCGCGGACGCCAATTTTTTCGACCCAGATATCGTATGCCTCGTCGTCGCTTTCGTGAACGGTAAACCACAAGCGGTCGTCCGGAATTTCGCAAACCTTGGTCAAAAAATCGTAGGCGTAGCGAATGGCTCCTTCCTTGAAGTAATCGCCAAAAGAGAAATTGCCCAGCATCTCAAAAAATGTGTGGTGGCGGGCGGAGGGGCCTACATTTTCGAGGTCGTTGTGTTTGCCCTGGATGCGCATGCACTTCTGCGATGAGACGGCGCGGCGGTAGGGACGCCGTTCTTTGCCGAGAAAGGTGTCTACAAACTGATTCATCCCGGCGTTCGTGAAGAACAGCGTGGGATTGTCTTTCAGGGGCAGTGGCGAACTGGGGACAACTCTATGGCCCATTTCCTCGTAGAATTCGAGAAATGCACTGCGAACTTCGTCGCTTTTGACCGGTTTCATTCGTGCTCCACTTTCAGCTTCGTATCAGTGTCGAGCGATTTTACGGGAGCGCTATGGGCCTGTCAATGGAGTTGCCCTGAACGTTACGGTCCTGCCACGGCGGTGAATGACCATGTATGTTGTTGTCCATTGACGATAATACTTGCCGTGTAGACGGTGTCCGGTTGCAACGGAAGCCTGGGGATCAGCACGATGGCGTCGCGGACGTCCAGAATGCGCCGTCCGCTCTGCTGCGCGGCAGGATCAGGATTGACGTATGTTGTCTCGCCAAACGTGCAATGATCCAGGACGCGGTCACCTGTGCGAAAACTACTGCCCCCGATCACCGGCGAGCCGCGTCCGGCACCGATCTGGAGAATTATGGGTGGGCCTGTAGGCTTGGCAAAGCCGGGACAGGCGGTTAATGGATCGGGATACTCGTAGACAACACTTTGCCGAACCCAGACTTTCCCTCCATCACGCGGGAAGGTAATAGGGTATGTAGTATCGACGAATTCCTGGTCGAGTCCGCGCAAAATGTCCATGTTCGCAGCAAATACGACGCCACCGTCCTGCTCACGATACCAGCCAAAGCCAACCGTTTGAAGCTGGGGATCCAGTATGGGTAATGCGTGGAACGGGGCGGAAATCCAATAGTCGATGGCCCACGCTTCAGGCGCCTCAAACCAGTGTGTCGCTGCCAGGTTCCCATTACGCGCCGCATCCAGGCCTGCCTGAGAGTACCAAGCATTGTCCGCGTCCTGCGAGTGGCTGATGAAGTCGGTCTTGACCGTGTAGCGGCTGTGCTCTTCGCTACCCAGCGACCACGCTAATTCTTCACTCAACGGCGGTAGTCCCCCTTCCTCTCGCAGACGATTGACGTAGCCGAGCCAGGCCGGGGTCGGCAGCGCCGCCAGCTCGGTGGCGGTGGGCGGTGGAGTTTCCGTTGGGATTTCCGTCGCCGTTGCTGTCGCGGTCGCCGAAGCGATTGGCGTCAGCATGGCGGTGGGTGATGATGTTACAGTCGCATCAGCTCGCGTTGTCGCCGCCGTTGGGTTGTTTGTGCTCGTCGCCGTTAACAACGGCCGTGTAGGAGACGGTAATGAGCCCGCTTCCGACGTTGCTGTAACCACCACTGCCACCTCGACAGGCTCCGACGCCGCGTTCAGGGCGCTAAGCCATAAAATGAAAAGGATTGCATTCAGCGCCAGCGACGCTGCCAATCCAAGTTTCCATCTGTTGAACCAACTTTCAGACGCCATCAAACCCTCCCAGCGGCAACGGTAACAGTTCTATTCAACCGCCATGCGATCTCGACGAGATGCGTTTCGGGATTTCCTCGACAACTGTGATGAATACATGACTGGCAGCGATCATTATACTCGTTTTCCGTGGGTTTTCAGGTGTTGTTGACTAACGCTGCGCGCGGGGACTATAATGTGGTTATCAATAGAATATTCGCGCGGCTGGGAGGAGTAGACGGCGCCGGACCTGAAAGAGACGGGGGTCACGGGCTGAAAGCCCCCACAGGTATGGTCCGTCGAAGGTCGCCCGGTTTGCTTGCCGAAGAAATCGCAGTCTGAAGTTTTCAGGGTGGGCGAAAGTAGAACGGCACGGGAGAGCCCGTTACAGCGAGTTTCCCATCCCTTGCAGCGGCGTGGGAACAGGAGAGCGCATGGCGGCAACGCCCTGCGAAGCGAGGTGGTACCGCGGAAGGCAACCCTTTCGTCCTCGTCGAGAACATACTCGACGAGGACGAAAGGGTTTTTGTTGCCGGAGGAAAAGATGTCTTTAGCTAAACGATACGATCCGCAGGTAGTTGAATCGCAGATAGAGCGCCGGTGGCGGGAGAAGGGGGTCTATCAGTTTGACGCTGCCTCTGAACGGCTAATATACAGCATCGATACCCCACCGCCCACCGTCTCCGGGCATTTGCACCTGGGACACGCTTTCTCTTACAGCCACACTGATTTCATAGCC
>JAICPS010000101.1 GCA_025929715.1 Anaerolineae bacterium
GCAAAATTTTTAAGAGACAAGCCACACGTGAACATCGGGACGATAGGGCACATCGACCACGGCAAGACGACGCTGACGGCGGCGATCACCAAAGTGCTGGCGATGAAAGGATTTGCGGACTTTTCGGCGTTCGACCAGATAGACGCGGCGCCTGAGGAGAAAGAACGGGGCATCACCATCGCCATCTCGCACGTGGAGTACGAGACGGCGGCGCGGCACTACGCGCACGTGGACTGTCCGGGACACCGCGACTACATCAAGAACATGATCACCGGCGCGGCGCAGATGGACGGGGCGATATTGGTGGTGGCGGCGCCCGACGGGCCGATGCCGCAGACGCGGGAGCACGTGCTGTTGGCGCGGCAGGTAGAAGTGCCGGCGATGGTCGTCTTCTTGAACAAAGTGGACATGATGGACGACGAAGAGTTGCTGGAGTTGGTGGAGTTGGAGCTGCGCGAACTGCTGGACAGCCACGACTTTCCCGGCGACGAGACGCCCATCGTGCGCGGCAGCGCGCTGGCGGCGCTGGAGAGCACGAGCCAGGACCCGGAGGCGGCGGAGTACGCGCCGCTGTGGGAGTTGCTGCGCGTGGTGGACGAGTACATTCCCACGCCGGAGCGCGAGACAGACCAGCCGTTCCTGATGCCGGTGGAAGACGTGTTCAGCATCAAAGGACGGGGCACGGTGGTCACCGGTCGGGTGGAGCGCGGCACGATGACGCCGGGAGCGGAGGTGGAGATCGTGGGCTTGCGCGACGACATCCGCAAGGTGGTGGTGACGTCGATGGAGATGTTCCACAAGACGCTGGACAAGGTGGAAGCGGGCGACAACGCCGGGCTGCTGTTGCGCGGCGTGGGCCGCGAGGAGATTGAGCGCGGGCAGGTGTTGGCCAAACCGGGCAGCATCACGCCGCACCGCCAGTTCATGGGCGAAGTGTACGTGCTGCGCCGCGAAGAGGGCGGCCGGCACAAGGCCTTCTTCCCCGGCTACCGGCCGCAGTTCTACATCCGCACCATGGATGTGACCGGCGAGATTACGCTGCCCGAAGGCGTGGAGATGGTCATGCCCGGCGACAACGTCAACCTGCGCGTCAACCTCATCGCCCCCGTGGCCCTGGAGGAAGGCTCCCGTTTCGCCATCCGCGAAGGTGGCCTCACCGTCGGCGCCGGTGTCATTACCAAGATCTTAGACTGAGATTAGGATCAGTTTGGGGAGTGTACGTCAAAGGTGCACTCCCCAATGTAAGGGATTATCATGGCTAAAAAGGCAGTACGCACTCACGTTACACTGGCCTGCACCGAGTGCAAAGAACGCAATTACATCACCGAGAAAAACCGGCGTAACGACTCGGGCCGGCTTGAGCTTCAAAAATTCTGTCCGCGTTGCCGCTGTCATCGGTTGCACCGCGAGACCCGATAAGCTCGCCGGCGGCTGTAAAGCGATTTTGTAATTCGCTACCTTAGGGGGTTAGCTCAACTGGAAGAGCAACGGTCTCCAAAACCGTAGGTTGCGGGTTCGAGTCCTGCACCCCCTGCTATTCAGGTGACCGGCACTTTGAAAGTGCCGGTCACCTCTTGAAACAGAACCTGGCCTTTTTCGTCGAGGCTTAAAGTGCGAGGCACAATTAGCGTGGCAAATACGAAACAAGCAAAACAATCTGTTGGCGATACCAATGCCCTTGTGCGCTACTTCCGTGAAACACGAGGCGAGTTACGTAAGGTAACCTGGCCCACGCGGGACGAGGCGTGGCGCCTCACGCTTATCGTGTTGGGGGTAACCGCCGCCATGGCCATTTTTCTGGGCGTCATCCTGGATGCGGCATTTTCCAACGCCATCGAATTCTTAATTCGGCAGGTAATTGGCGCATGAGCGCCCGACCCGCCGTTAATATAGTGTGATAGTGAATTTAAAATGAACGACGAAATTAAACAGAACGTTTCCGGCGAAGAGGTTGCGGTCGAGGAAATGGACGAAAAATTGCTGGATACTGAATCCATTATTGAGTCTGGTGAGACACCAGACGACGGTCGGGCATGGTACGTCGTTCATTGCTACTCAGGCTATGAAAACAAGGTGCGCCATAGCATTGAACAGCGTATTGAGACCATGGGTATGCACGACCGCATTTTTGACGTCGTCGTACCAACCGAAGAAGAGATCGAAATCAAAGATGGTAAACGGCGTACCGTCGAGCGTCGCGTCTTCCCAGGCTACATCCTGGTCCAAATGTTGATGGACGAGGATTCCTGGTATGCTGTGCGCAACACGCCTGGCGTCACAGGATTTGTGGGTATGGGCAATGAACCTACGCCGTTACGTCCTGACGAAGTCTCCAAAATTATGAACCGCATGGAAGCTGAGGCGCCGAAAGTGAAGTTCAACTTCCAGATTGGCGAAAAGGTACGCATCGGCACAGGTCCGTTTGCTGATTTTATTGGCACCGTTCAGGAAATAGACGCCGATCGCGCCAAGGTGCGCGTGCTCGTCTCCTTCTTCGGACGTGAAACACCGGTGGAGCTCGACTTTTTACACGTCGAAAAGGTATAAGAGAGTAAGGAATATGGCAAAGAAGGTAAAAGCAGTCGTAAAAATTCAAATCGCGGGCGGCAAGGCCAATCCCGCTCCGCCTGTTGGTACAGCCCTCGGCCCCCATGGTATTAACCTGATGCAGTTCTGCAAAGAATACAACGCCAAGACTGCCGGGCAGGTAGGCCAGATTGTACCTGTCGAGGTGACAGTCTTCGCCGACGGTAGCTTTAGTTTCATTCTGAAGACGCCCCCGGCTGCCGATCTGCTGAAGAAAGCCGCCGGTATATCTGGTGGCTCGGCCGTCCCCAATCGGGATAAGGTGGGCAGTGTAACCCAAGCTCAACTGCGCGAGATCGCCGAGACGAAGATGAAAGATCTCAACGCCCATGATATTGAGCAGGCCAAAAAGATTATCGCCGGCACGGCCCGCAGTATGGGTCTGACGGTGACAGACTAAGCTGTTCAGCTGCCCGGCGCTTCGGAAGTGCCGGGCAGCTCTCGACATGTGGGAGGGCCACACCACCCGCTATGACCACGAGGAGTAAACATGCCAAAACGAGGACGTAAATACCAGGAGGCGGCGGCGAAGGTAAATCGCGACGCCAGTTACACCCGAGAAGAAGCCGTCAGGCTTCTCAAAGAAACAATATACACTAACTTTGACCCCACGGTGGAAGTTCACATGCGCCTCGGCGTTGATCCCCGTCACGCCGATCAGCAAGTCCGCGACGTGGTGGTTTTACCCCACGGCCTTGGCAAGGAAGTGCGTGTACTCGTGTTTGCCGAAGGCGAAGATGCGCGCCTTGCCGCAGAAGCAGGCGCCGACATTATCGCCGACGATGAGGTAATAAAGCGCATTCAAGAGGGCTGGGTCGATTTCGACGTCGCCATCGCCGTGCCCGCCATGATGGGGAAAGTCGGACGGCTAGGCCGCGTGCTGGGCCCTCGTGGATTGATGCCCAATCCGCGCGCCGGCACGGTCGCCCAGGGTGAAGATCTGCCCGATCTGATCCGAGAGACCAAAGCAGGGCGTGTAGAGTTTCGTGTGGATCGCACATCCAACCTACACGTGCCTATCGGCAAGGCCAGCTTTAGCGAAGAACAGTTGTTGGATAACCTGAACTACCTTTTGGACGCCGTCAAGCGCGCCCGGCCGGCTGCCGCGAAGGGCACCTATATACGTAAGATGGTAGTCGCCAACACTATGGGACCACCAATCAAGGTGGACGTGGCGGAAACAATCGGCTAAAATAGGCCACCGAAGTTAACGGGCTATGGCTTGCCACTGCCCATCCGTTTTATTAACAACCTGGTTTATCTCTACCGAAGACAGTTGGCGTCGTTGAACGCAAGGTGCGCGCAACGGCTTAATCACCAGCCGAGGTGGGGCTTCAGACTTTTGATTCATTGGCGTTGTCGCAGGCGCGTTATAGCGCGATGACACCCAACTGTCTTTCTATTGTCACTTGAATCCTCATATCGGTTTGTCCGGTATGAGGATTTTTGTATTTCTCCAAACTAAGACAAGGAGGTAATAGTTCTTGGCTATATCTAGGGAAAGAAAAGAGGAGTTAGTGGCAGGGTACGTCGAGCTTCTCGGTCAAAGTAAGGGCGTCTTTCTCGCCGAATACAGCGGCGTTTCTGTGGCACAAATGGAAAATCTGCGCGCGGAGGTTCGTAACGTAGATGGCGCCTTTCACGTCACGAAAAATAGCCTCATGCGCCTGGCGCTGGAAAGGAGCGGCCGGCCAATTCCGGATGTTCTTTCAGCGGGACAGACGGCAGCCGGCTTCGCCCTGGGCGAACTGCCGGCCCTGGCCAAAACCCTGGTAGCGTTCTCGGATGAAGTGGAACAGTTCAGCCTGAAGGGCGGCTTGATGGATGGCACGTTTTTAACCGTCGAGCAGATCGAATCGCTGGCTAAACTGCCGTCGCTGGACGAGTTGCGGGCCCAGATCATCGGGCTCATCAATGCCCCGGCGCAGAATGTAGCTGCCACAGTCGCCAATGGCGTGCGCCAGCTAATGAACGTGCTCAATGCTTATGCTACCCAGGAAGAAGAAGCTGCCGAAGCAGCTTGACCAATTTATTAACTGATTTACCTAAAATAACCTTTACGGAGGATTCATTAAAATGGCCGATCTTGAAAAAATTGTCGATGATTTGAGCAGTCTTACCCTGTTGGAAGCTGCCGAACTGACGAAAATGCTCGAAGAAAAGTGGGGCGTAAGCGCCGCTGCACCGGTTGCCGGCATGATGCCCATGGCGGGCGCACCCGGTGCGGTAGCCGAGGAAGTAGAAGAAAAGACCGAGTTCGACGTGGTGTTGAAGGAAGTTGGTCCCAAGAAGATCAACGTGATCAAGGAAGTGCGCGCGCTCACTAACCTGGGTCTAAAAGAGGCTAAGGATGTGGTCGACGGCGCTCCCAACACCATACTGGAAGCGGTCAACAAAGAAACAGCAGAAGACGCCAAGAAGAAGTTGGAAGAAGTCGGAGCCGTCGTCGAGGTCAAATAAACGACGTCTTACTCATTCTAGAATTGGTGAAAGGCCGGGTTGGCAACTGCCCGGCCTTTTTGTTAGATCAAACGTCATGCCACAATTAATCCTGGCATCACAATCGCCACGCCGCCGCAAACTCATTGAGCTTCTTAGGCTTTCCGTGCGCGCCGTGACGGCTGATGTCGACGAAGAAAGCGTCGACCATCCCGATCCCAGGACCAACGTCGTCCGCACAGCGGATCTGAAAGCCCAGGCGGTCGCCGCCACGTTTCCAGAAGCCATTGTCATCGCCGCCGACACCACGGTGGCCATTGACGGCCACATGCTGGGCAAACCGGCCGATGCAATAGAAGCGGCCGCCATGCTCACACGTCTGCGCGGGCGCGAGCACCAGGTTCACACCGGCCTTGTGCTACGCCAGGCAAGCTCGTCGCGCCACGTATATTCCGTCTCCTCGACAGACGTCGTCATGCGGGCCTACTCCGACGAGGAGATCGGCAAATATGTTGCCAGCGCCGACCCCTTAGACAAGGCGGGCGCCTACGCCATCCAGCATCCGGATTTTGCCCCTGTGGAGCAAGTTCGCGGTTGTTATAGCGGCGTCGTGGGCCTATCTATGTGCCAGCTTAGCGTCGCTTTGCGCCGGCTGGGCATTGACGTAGATCTAAACGTTGCCGAGCGGACGCAGGACTATCAAGATTGCGCTTTGTGCCAGTCTCTCCTGCCTGATTAGACCACCGGTTCGTAGCAGGCGCGTTAGCCCTAATTGCGCGCTACCAGAATCGTGAAGTTAGACGCTTCGTATGTAAACTCCCCCACCCGAATGCCATAAAGGCCTGTCGCCGGTAATCGAAAGTTCAGCAGTTGTTCCGAGCCCCCATCTCGAGCATCGTCGACGTAATCCTCTAGCAGAATATCACCTTCTGGCCCAAACAGGTCAAAGAATATGTCGCTCTGATCGTTAGGCGCCACGTTAATATTTACCACTTCCTCTGCATTGCCAAAGAAAAACCAGAATTGATCTGTGTCTGGCGCCATAGCGCTGGTAGCGCTAACGCCATAAGAGAGCAGACCGGAAAAAATAAACGTGTAGTACTCGTTGTAATTGCTGTTAAGCATAAGCAAGAGGTAGTAGGTTTCAGCTCCCCCCGCCTCCGCGACGACGACACGATAACCACCGCTACCTTGCATCTCGAGCCCGCCGATGATCTCCATCTGGCCGGGGGGACTATCGTTTTGTTCGACGATACGGTTCCCCGCTGGATCCAGCACGGCTAGCGAGATGTCCGTGCCAGCGCGCGCGGCGACACTGATCGTGATGACGTCTCCAGCCACAACTGAGAACTGCCAACTGTTCGTTTCGTTACTGCTCATCCTTCCACCACGTATATCCTGGTAACCCAAACTTCCCTTATCCACCACCGATCCACCTGGGGTCGGCGAGGCTGCTGGCGTTACTGAGGGCGTTGCCGTCACGTTACCCTCAGCCGTCGCGGTGGCTGTGGCTGCAAGCGTGCCTGAAGTTGTCGCCGTGGCCGTCACCGTTTCCGTCGCCTCCACAGTACTCTCTTCCTCGCCATCCTCAGCGGTCGGCGAGGCGGATAAGGTCGCTGTCGCGCCTGGTGTGGCTGTCGCTGCGACTTCCGTGGCTGGCGGCCGCGTCGTGGCTAGCGCTGTGGGGGACGGAACCGTATCCGGCGTTCCCAGCGGGGGTGGACCAGAAGGCGTCGGCGTTTCTGCCGGCTCTTCAGCGGGCTCTTCAGCCGTTTCGTCAGGCGTTGCGACTGGGGCGCTGCCAGATGGCGTCAGGGTCACTCTTGCCACCGGACTCGGCGAGACGATGTCCGTCACCGCCAGATACCACAGGCTCTGTACGGGCGCATCCTTACCGCAACCGATCGGGCCACGCCAGAAGCGCCATACACCATCTACTGTAATCGTGATTCCGGGCGGCAACAAGATCTGCACCAGCTCTTCAAAACCGCGCGCGCCAATGAGTTGATCGTTCTCGCCCAACCTCCAGGTAGCCGGCGAGAGGCGCGCGATACCATCACACACGATAACTGGCGCGCGCCGATATGGAGCTGTGACCCGCACTAGCGTGCCTTCATATGCTTCTGGCGCCTGCTGCAATTGGCTGATCCCTACAACCAGCGCCTGGCCCACAGGCGCATCTACTGTCGCTCCTGGTCGGTTAGAGAATATTCGGTTGGCTTCCGCGCCTGGAATGCATCCAGCTAAGAAGAGGATTATCAGTGTAGTGAGTGAACGCCACTTCATTTGCCGTCGCCCCTATGCTCGTTTCGTCAATTTTAGCAGATTTGAGAAAATAGCCGGACAAAGTCAGCCTAAGTCGTAGAAATTGCTGCGCCGGCATCACGAGCGGCGCAGGCAGTAAGAGCAGAACCAAAGAAAAATGCACTACCATGACGACGTCTATGGCGATGTAACGATCGGTGAACCGGTATTGCAGGCGCTGATGCGCTCTACCGCCATAAATAGACTCCGTAGCGTCCTGCAACACGGCATCAGCGGCCTGATCGGTATAACGACGCCGGTGACCCGTTTCGAGCACTCGATGGGCGTCATGCTACTTGTGCAACAAATGGGCGGTAGCCTGCAAGAACAGATTGCAGCCCTCTTGCACGACGTCAGCCATACTGCGTTCAGCCACGTTATTGATTTTGTCTTCGATGGGCACAACAGTCAGAGCTACCATGAGGAGATCAAGGAACGTTATATAGGACAGACGGACCTTCCGGCGTTGCTGGCAAACTATGGCTACGACTGGTACGACTTCGTGGACGAGGAAGCATTCACCCTGCTGGAGCAACCCGCGCCGCGCTTATGCGCCGACCGTCTCGATTATTTTCTCCGCGATAGTCTGGAGCTAGACCTTGCCACGCCGGCAGACGTCAACCACCTGCTGCAGCACCTTACCGTGCACGACGGCCGTATCGTCACCAACGATCTTTCGGCGGCTCGTTGGTTGGGATACACCTATATTGCCGCGGACAAGGCCAGTTGGGCCAATTTCCGCGAAGTTGGGCTTTATGAGCTGACAGCTCGAGCAATTCGCCGTGCCCTGGACATCGAACTATTGCACGAAACAGATCTATGGGAAATAGATGAAACGGTGTGGAGACTGTTGCACGAGGCAGACGATCCCTATCTGCGCGAAAACCTGGCCCTGGTTACGCGCCATACCTCATTTGTGTGGGACGAAGAGAATCCCAGCTTTAGGGTCCAAACGAAGTTGCGCAGCGTAGATCCTGACGTCGTACTCGATGACGGCTCGATGCAGCGCCTATCACAAATCGACAGCTATTTTGGCGAATATCGGCTCTCTTACCATCGAGACCGCGAAGGACTGTGGCCCATGCGCGTTGTTGTTTCACAGAAGTGACCGTCATCCTATACGTGACGGTCAACTCCCAATCTAGGCGAATTCTCCGCTGCCAAAGTAAGCAGCGGCGCTACCTTGCAGCAAAACCCATAGGGTATAGGCCCCGAGCGCTGTGCCAAGTGGAAAGTTAAACAGGTGAAAGAGCCCTACGATCATGGCCAGCATACGCCCCCAGGACTTTCCCTTTAGCAAGCCAATCCCAGCGGCCAGACCCGGTAGAGCCAGAACAACCATAATAAAGGCAGTGACGGTGCCTACCAGGATCAGAACGCCCATTGCCTCTCCATCGCCGCTAACGGCTCCTATTCCAGTCAGTAGCACAAAAACGAAAACTCCTATCAGGAGAAATAAAGCGCCGCTAATGATGTGCACCCATCCCAACAGTCTTACGTGTTGCCCAAGTTGTTTTTTAGACATTTATGCGAACCTCCTCGCCTTAATGCGAACTTCGTCGCATTATATTCTTTTCTCGTTCGTTACACTATACGGAGGAGTTCCGCCCAGGTTGCGGCGCCAGCAATAAAAAAACTCGCAACAAACAACTCCACTCAAAGTCAACTTGCCGTGGAAACGTTGCCGCGAGCTATTTTCTTGGAATCAGGCAGAAGCGTCTGTAATTGACGCCGGAATTACCGCCGCGTGCGACCCCCAGAATGGGGAAAATCGCTGTCGCGGTCACGACTACTGCTGCTGCGACCACGACGGTCGCGCGAACCACCACGCTGGTCACGACCGCCACCACTGCCACCGCGACCACCGCCGCGATCCTCTCGTGGTTTAGCTTCGTTGACCTTAAGGGGTCGCCCGTCAACTTCCTCACCATCCAGCGCTTCAATGGCCCGGCCCGCCGCTGCACTTTCCATTTCTACGAAACAGAAGCCGCGGAACCTGCCTGTCTCTCGATCATTGATCATAATGACCGATTCAACCGTGCCATACTCTTCAAACAGCTCTCGTACCTGATCTTCTGTTGCTTCGTAAGACAGGTTACCAACGTAAATTCTCTTTCCCAATTCGAACTATCTCCTGTTTAAGGCTCACGCAGATGGAGGGAAACCCGGACCACAGCGGAAGTTAAAGGTAATTGCGCGATTGTATCACGTTTCAGGGACACAACAAGATATAAACGATATGTACCTCTGGTACAAATCGTGCGCATCCTTGAACAGGGCGAGCTTCTTACAGCAGTGGCAAGATCACGGCCGAGGGGCGGCTGGCGTCGTGGTATACGGTCTGTCGCGCAGCACACATTGCGTTTGGGGTAAGCGGCGGGTCCGCTATGCCCGGATTACGAGCAAAACGAGGGTGAGCGCCGCTGGAGATCTGCAGGCGAATAGAATGACCACGCCGGAAACAGTAAGCAGTCGCCCACATATCAACCTCTATACAAAGAACTTCGCCCTGGAGTACGCCCCGTTGCGGATGAAGTCGGATAATTCCATCGCAGATGTTCATTGAACGACCGTCGGGATGCACATCACATAGCCTTGCGAAGTAATCGGCGTATTGCAGGCTGGAAGAGACGTATAGAGTCGCCGTAACTGGCCCAATTACGTCAAGATCACGGTCAAGGGCGCTGGTCGTATAGGTCAGTACGTCGGACCGGGATTCCAGAGCGCGATTGTCACGAGCGCCTGCACCGCTCATAAATAGCGGCCCGCCTACAGCCGGTGTCGGATCGACAGGATCGTAAGTGTAACTGTCCGCCGACGAGGCTTGCGCTGGGAACTGCAACGAAAGAGCCTTGTCGGCCTGCAAGTAGAAAGGCGTTGGCTGCGAAGCAGGTGGCCAGTTATCAAACTGACGCCATTCTTCTAAGCCCATCACATAGACGCTGACCGCTTTGCGTCGTAACCGCTCCTGCCCCTTTAGATGAACGTCGAACCAGGCCAGACCCTCCCGTAGCGTAAAGCGACTGATCTCTGGATGAGCGTGGTGCCAGGGTCCGATCGTCAGAAACGGAGCACCTCCCGCGGCGTGCAATGTCTCGTAATCGGCGAGCATGTCGCCTAACATGAAATCATACCAACCACCCAGCAAGTGGATAGGCTGCCGTAAACGACCGAGTCGCTCACTATAGTCGAATTCTTTCCACCTAGGCAGCGGTCCTGCAGCTATCATCTGCCGGAAGTAGGGCACTGCCTGCCCAATCACCAGCTCGTCGCATTCCTCGAGCGGCATATGGCCGAACGCTTCTCCCAATGTGCGATCCTGACCCTGCGGTAATAGCCGCCAGACAGCCTTCCATGGTTTAAAAGCGCCCTGTCCTCCAGGAACATGTAGCAGGGCTTCCAGGATGAGCATCCAGCGTAACGGAAGCTCCAGCAAGACCGCCTCGTCAACCTGTCCGGTGAAAGGGCCGCGCGAAGATGGCAGGCTGGGAAACAGGGCGGTAACGGCGTCTGGCGCCTCCATTGCCAGCGCCCACTGCGTATACGCCAGGTAGCTCTGGCCCCAGGTCCCCAGCACGCCGTTGAACCACGGCTGGCGCGCCAGCCA